>JAUMVH010000105.1:0-6287 GCA_030530245.1 Ruminococcus sp. | reverse complement strand
GTGAGGTCGAGCTCGTCGAGGACGGGCTTGTACCTGCCGACTATCTCCTTCGAGGCTGCATAGAGCGGGAAGCAGAGCTGATTCTCGAGCTTCAACCTGTCGTACTTGTTAGTCTCGCTCATTTTGCTGACTCTACGAGAGCTTTCATTGCATCTTTGGGACGGAAGCCTACCGCCATATCCACGAGCTGACCATTCTTGAACACGCCGACAGCGGGAATGCTCTGTATACCGTACTTCACAGCGAGCTCGCCGTTCTCGTCGACGTCGCAGGCGTAGAAGTCAACGTCATCGTACTCCTCCGAGAGCTCCTCAAGAATGGGAGCGAGCATCCTGCACGGTCCGCACCATGTCGCGTTGAAGTCGACGATAGCCGCCTTGGACTTCTCTACAGCTTCAAATTCGTTGTTTTTGATCTCAGTTATCATAGTTCATACCTCTTTCTTTTTTATGTCATTCAGGTAGCCTATCGCCGAAAGTGCGGCGATATTCCCTTGCCCTGCGGCTTTGATATACTGGTACGGCTTGCCCGCGATGTCTCCGCAGGCAAACAGCCCGCCTATGTTCGTCTTCATATTGATATCGACCTTGATGTGCGCACCGTCGGTTTCCACGCCCGGGATAAGCTTGTCGGGCATTACAGCGTCGCGGAGCACAAATACGCACGCGGTCTCATACTCGCCCGAATCCGTTTTCAGCGCCGTTACGCTCTTGTCGCCGACTATGCCGAGCGGCTTCTCGCGGACAACGCGGATATTTTCGCGCTCCTCGGGGACTTCGCCGTTCATCGGGAAGTACAGTACGCTGTCGACTATCTCCGAGAGGAAGAGCGCCTCGTCAGCCGAATCCGCGCTGTATCCGAGAACCGCAACAGGCTTGCCCTTATACAGGCGGGCGTCGCAGGTCGCGCAGTAGCTGACTCCCCTGCCGAGGAACTTGTCCTCGCCGTCGAGAGCCTTGGTCTGCACCACACCCGTGGCGACTATGACCGACGTTGCCTCAAGCATTTCCTCGCCGCACTGGAGCGCAAAGTAGTCGCCCATCGAGTAGACGGTGCCGACCTGCTTTACAGTCATCTCCACGCCTACCTCATCAAGGTGAGCTTTGAGCTGACGCGCGAGGTCCTCGCCGCTTATCGCGGGGAGTCCCGTGTAATTGTCGATCCTGTGAGCCTTTGCAACCTTCGGACTCATCGAGCCTCCGATGAGCAGTACGTTCTTGTTGCGTATCTTGGCTGTTATCGCGGCAGAGATACCCGCAGGTCCCGTGCCGATGACCGCTATGTCGTACCTTGCCATGCTATCACCTTATCCTATCAGCTTTTCTACGAGCTTTTCGAGGTCCTTCATATCGTGGGTCGGCTCGAAGCGTGCAACTACATTGCCCTCGCTGTCGACTACGAACTTCGTGAAGTTCCACTTGATATCGGGATTGTCCTTATAGTTCTTGTCCTGCGCTTTGCACATCGCCGACATAGCGAGCGCCTTGGGTCCCTTGCCGAAGCCCTCGAAGCCCTTCTGCGACTTTAGGAAGCGGAAAAGCTCTATCTCGTTCTCGCCGTTGACATCGGACTTCTTCATCTGCGGGAACTGCGTGTTGTAGTGGAGCGTGCAGAATTCGTGTATCTCCTCGTCGGACCCCGGAGCCTGTCCTGCGAACTGATTGCAGGGCACGTCGATTATCTCGAGACCTTTCTCGTGATACTTCTCGTACATCTCCTCGAGAGGCTTGTACTGCGGAGTGAATCCACAGCCTGTAGCGGTGTTTACAACTATTACTGTCTTTCCTTTATAGTCGGCGAGCTTTACCTCCTCGCCCTTTGCGTTAGTTACAGTGAGGTCATAAAAATTCATACGAGCACCTGCTTTCATAAAATTTGATTGTGCGCAATTTAATCTTGCAATTTCAATATAACATATCAGACCTGTCCTGTCAATAGTTTTTGCGGAAATTTACATTTTATTCACATTTCAGGAAAATGCCGCAAACTCACGTCTGCGGCATTATGTCTCATTCCTCTTTCTTTTCCTGCGGCTTATCCGCCTGCTCCTTTTCGAGCTTCTTGCGGATGTTGTCGATGTCCTCGACTGTTCCGCCGCCGTCGTCGTCGGGAGCTCGGAACTCCCCTTTCTCGACGAGGCGCAGGAAAGCGTCAACTACATCGCTCGTGAGCTGCGTGCCGCGGACCTCCTTCATTATAGATACAGCCTTGTCGAAGTTCATGCGCTTGCGGTACGGGCGGTCGGAGTACATCGCGTCGAAGGTATCGGCGACGGCGATTATCTGCGCAACTCGCGGTATCTCGTCGCCCTTGAGTCCCTTGGGATAGCCCTTGCCGTCGGGACGCTCGTGGTGAGCTCCCGCTCCGATGGAGAGCTCGGGCATGATACTGATGTCCTTCAGCGTGTTGAAGCCGAGTGCCGAGTGCGACTTGATGATGTTGAACTCGGTATCGGTAAGCTTGCCCGGCTTGTTTAGTACCTCTGGCGGCACGCCTACCTTGCCTATATCGTGCAGGAGCGCTATATCGTAGTATTTCTCGACGGTCTCGTCGTCGTAGCCGAGCTCCCTCGTCAGCATTGCCGTGTAGTCCGCAACGCGCGTGGAGTGACCGTTCGTGTACTTGTCCTTCATATCTATGACCTTCGCGAACGCCTCGACAATTTCGCGGATGAGCAGCTTCTGCTCGCGCTCTTTCTGGCGGAACTTGTTTATCCTGTGCCTGATGTAGAGCATTACAGCAAGCGCTACGAGCGCGATTATCAGCAGCAGGAATACTATCCTGAACCACAGCATCTCGTATATCGCCTTCTGTTTGACGATATGCACGCTGAGAGTCTTGTTGCCGTTGCCCTGCGGGTCTTTTATGCTTATCTCGAAGTCGTACTTGCCACCCTTGAGGTTCGTGTAGTCGACGGGCGCGAGAAGGCTGCGCTTCACGGTCGTGGACTCGTTCTCGAAGCCGTCAAGATGATACGTTACCTGCGGGTTTATGAGCGAGTAGTTGTACACGAAGCTGTATATCGTCAGCTTGCGTACCTTCGAGGAGACGGAGAAGCTTCCGTCGGCTTCGGGGTAAATGCGCTTGCCGTCGGCTTCGATATACGGGACGGATATTTTCAGGTCGCTGACGTTCTCGAAGGGAGTCTCGATGTTCACCTTCGCTATGCCCGTAGTTCCCGAAATATAAAGCTCGCCGCCGGAGGTCAGCTCGCTGTAGGAGTTTGAGGTCGTGATACACGGCAGACCGTTGTCCTTGCCGTAAAAAACGGCGTCTATCTCCCCATTCGCGAGCAGCTCCTCAACGGGAACGACGTAGATACCGTTGCTGCTGAGTACCCACATCTCGCCCGTCGTGCTCTCGTAGAGGTCAAAGTTGTTTGAATACGGGAAATTGCTTATCGTCGTGACCTTGTAGTCGGAGTCCATATACGCTATGGAGTTGCTGGTGACGATCCAGTACAGGTCACGGACGATATCGCGCTTTATGCGCATTACCACATCGGAGTGCAGCCCGTCGTCGGTGCCGATGTGGAGGGTGTCGGTGTCACGCACGACGTAAATGCCGTCGCCGTCGGTGCCTGCCACGATATCGCCGCTCGGTGCCTCGACCACCGTCAGTATCTCTGTGTTGCTTATGCCTGCGGACTCGCCGTAAACGTCCGTTATCTCGTCGCCGTCTATCTTGACGATACCGCCCGTACACGCCACGAGCATAGTCCCGTCCGCGCACTCGTAAACCGTCCTCACCCTCTCGGATGGCAGACCGTTTATCTTCTTGAACTTGGTGACCTTGCCGTTATCATAGCGGACAAGTCCCTGCTCGCCGAAGGTCGAGAACCATATTCGGTTTTTGCTGTCGCGGATTATCGAGCGTATCTTGCACCCGTGGAGCATTTCTATAAGGTCGGTGTCGCCGTATTTCGCGCCCGAAGCGGACTCCGAGCTCGTTATCGGGAGCTCGCTCACTATCATGCCGTTCCTCAGCACGTTGAGTCCGTCGTTCTTTGTGCCGATGAGGAGCATATCGTTGTAGCGGCAGGTCGAGTATACCACCTGCGGCGACAGCCCGTACTTGTCGAAGATGTCCGTGAACTGGTTGGGGACTATCTTCATCACGCCCTGCTGAGATGACGCGAACCACAGGTTGCCCTGATAGTCCATCATCAGCCCCTCAATAGAGGTCGTGAGCGGCAGGTTATCGAGCTGTATGAAGGTGCCGTCCCTGTAGATGCCGATGCCCTTGTCAGTGCATATCCACAGCGTGTCGTTTATGTACTCGACAGAGTTGATATATTCGAGAGGCGCTGTATTTATGGGAACGGTATTGCGGAAGCCCTTTTGCAGCTTGCCGTAGTATATCTCCGACTCCTTTGTCGTTATGTAGACGTTGCCCGCCTCCACAGGGTCGGGCAGCACCGAGTGGATATCGCTTATGCCGAGCCTGTTGGCGTTGTAGAAGTTCTGGAGCTTGCCGTCCTTGAGTGTAAAGACGGCGTTGTTCATTGTCACGCCGTAGATGAGCCCGTCAGCTCCCGTCTTGATGACGCGGATGTATTCCTCGTTTATCTGCGGCTCGTCCACGTTGTGGAGCTCCATATCCTCGTCGATGTAGGCGATACCGTGAGTTGTCGCGAGGTAGATACTGCCATCGCTGTCCTCGGTGATGGAGCGTATGGACAGCGATTTCAGCCCGTCCGATTTGCTGTACATACGGAAGGCGCCGTCCTCCATGACTGCGACGCCGCTGTCGTTGGTGCCGACCCACAGCCTGTTGCGCGAGTCGGTGTACAGGCTGACAATGCTGGCGATACCCGTCGTCGAGTCCACGCGGTCGAAGGTGTTGCCGTCGTAGCGGATAAGTCCGCTGTAGCTTCCTATCCATATGAAGCCCTCGCGCGTCTCGGCGATGGCATTAGCCTCGGAGGTAGGCAGTCCATTGCTGTTGTCGTAGAGCACAGCGGAATAGCCGTCGGACTTGCTCGTCGGGTCGACGGACGGCTCCTCGGGGAAGGTTTCCTCGCCCTCCTCGGCGGCATATGAATACGGTAGCGGCAGAGCTCCCGAAGCGGGTATGAATGTGAACGCAAGTACAGCGGCAGAAGCTACCGCAAGCGCCCTGATGCGCGATAAAACCGAACTTATACTCATAATTACTCCCTGAGAAAGTCTCTCATCGGAAAGCTGATAGCAGCTTATGATAATTTCAACAATTAAATTATATCACACAATTATGAATATATCTATATTTTACAAGAAAAAAACTATTTTTGTCGAATCTGCACGAGTAGGAGGTGCCCGATTTGTACGTATCGTCAAATTGTTTGCCCGATTTCAATAAATGATTGACTTTCGGGCGCAGAAATGCAATAATTGTATTAGCAAAATCTGCTATATAAAGGAGAAAAGCTATGGGAAACAGAATTATCCTGCTCGACAACGCAGGCGGTGAAACAGGCAGATATATCAGCTCATCATGCAGGCTCGACCTTACGATAACGCAGGAGCGCGATATTCCCGAGGAGGCACGCTGCGTACTCGTGTCGGAGGACTTTGCGGGCTCTGACGTCTCCGAGCTCGTCACCGAGCTCAGGTGCGGTGGAGTGCCCGTGTGCATAGTTTCGTTCAATACCTCCTTCAAGGCGCAGGAGCAGTTTGCGCTCTCGGGAGCCGACGACGTGCTTATACTGCCAATGTACGGCGCGCTTATCGAAAAGCGCATAAACAGGCTCTGCGGCGATACGGAAGCTGCCGATTTCTCGTTCATCGACGATGTTTCCGAGAACGTCGGTCAGGGCTCGTTCAGAGTCGATGAGGCTGATTTCAGGAAGCTGTACGAGTTCGTACGGCGACTCCTCGAGCGCCTCGAAAAGGACGCTCATCTCGTCAAATTCTCGTTCTCGAGCAGATTCGGCAGCAGGATAGAGCCCGAAATGGTCAACGACTTCACGAGCGTCGTGCAGCGCTGCCTGCGCAAGGGCGATATAAGCTGCAAGAGCGGTCACAGCCTGTACGTTATCCTCTTGGGTGCGGACAGGGACGGCGCGGAGGTCGTTGCAAAGCGACTTATCGAGACATTCTGGAGCGTCTGCGACGACGACGCGTACGATATCGACTACGTGATAAAGCCGATAAACAGCTAAAAATAAGGGGAGCATCGCTCCCCTTTTTCTATTTCTTATTCTTTTTCCCTACCGCTCTTCCTACGAGGACAGCGGGTACCGTCAGGGCGATGACAGCAAGGATAATACCGCCGAAAATCGCATCATAGCCCTCACGCGTCATGAA
>JAUMVH010000286.1 GCA_030530245.1 Ruminococcus sp. | reverse complement strand
GAGACCACAACCGCTCCAGCAGAGAAGACCTCCGACATCATGCGCGGCGACCTCGTGGACGCAGGCGGAAAGATACTGATGTACAGCAACAGGGACGAATCGGGAACAGGCAAAGAGATCCGCATGACGAACGACGCCAACAAGGTGGCGTTCGCGAACGTGCTCAACGAGATGTCCGAGGGACTCGACCTCACCTACGACAAGCTCCTGCGCACCGAAAATCCCTCACCTCTTGACGTCAAGATGGGGCAGTCGGTACAGCTTACCTTCGACTCCGCCAAGCAGGTAGCTATATACGACTATATGGCGGGTCAGAACCTCATCGGCTCGGTCGTCGTTATGAGGACGGACGGCTCGCTCATGGCGCAGGTCAACTACCCGTCCTATGACCCCGACCTCTACTACGGCTCCGACACCGACGAGGACCTCGCGTGGGGCAATTACGGCAACAAGGCCTTCCAGAACGCCGAGCCCGGTTCGTGCTTCAAGATAATGTCCGAGGTCATCTCCGACAAGCACGGCGTCACCAGCCTCTACGACGAGGGCACGTGGGAGTTCGACGGCGTCTCCATCGTCAACTGGGACCACGAGGATACGTGGAAATACCCCGTCTACGAGCGCTCGCTCTACTCCGCATTCGTCAACTCGAGCAACATCTACTTCGCCAAGGCGTTCGACCAGATAGGCAAGGACGACGTGCTCGCCGACCTTGACAGCATTTTCCACTTCTGCTCCGACATCGAATGCGACTTCGGCACGCTCCACAACAATGTCGAGATCTACTGCGACGACGACCTCAGAAGGACGGCTTTCGGGCAGTCCTACGTGCTGACGTGTCCGCTGTATCTCGCGGCTCTCGGACGTGAAGCCGTGTTCGGCGACATGGTGACGCCGTTCACGATCGCGAATATAGTCGACACGAACGACTTCTCAAAGGTATTGAAGTCGGGTTCGGCTCCCAATCAGGTCATTTGCAGTATCCCCGCCGAGTACAGGCAGAACCTCCTCTCGGGTATGTCGGGAGTTGCCGCAAATATCGGTCTTGCGGTACCCGCGGGATACGAGTTCTACGCGAAAACAGGCACCGCCGAGACGTGGAAGGGCGACTTCCTGTACATAACGGGCGTGCTCAAGAACCCGAACGATGACGGCTCGTCCACGTGGTCGGACTATACCGACTATGACGGCTCGTACATCATCGTAATGCAGGTGCAGAACCCCGAGCACTTCGGCTACAGCTTCGCGAGCGACTCCGTGGCGCTGTATCAGGGACTTGTGAATGCTGTCGTCGGCTGATGTATAATTCGGCTCGCTCCGCAGACAATAACTGCGGAAGGAGCTGAGCAACATGAGAAGAAAGAAGTCTATCCCCGTGCCCGACCCCGAAAAGCAGGGGCTCGAGTACGTCTGCCCGTCAGCCTCGTGGGGCGATATGACGGGACTTATCCCCACAGGCGAGAGCGACGACAAGGTCGACGAAGCCTACAAGGACGTATACCCCTACCGTCCCGAATATCTCGGTCAGGGCAAGGGAACGGAAAAACAGCCATAAGGGAGCATTTGCTTCCTTATGGCTGTTTTAGTGAATAGTGAAGAGT
>JAUMVH010000104.1:6928-9856 GCA_030530245.1 Ruminococcus sp. | reverse complement strand
AGAGGCTCTGCCTCTGGACTCCGCTGGGGCTTTGCCCCAGACCCCAGCAAGGGACGCAGTCCCTTGCAACCCGAATTCGCGTTGCCGCTCGCAAGCTCGCTCACATACTGTGCGCGGCAAGTCTGCTTCCGCGATTCAGAGAGATATGTGCGGCAAAATGAACACCGCGCCCTGTGCCAGTTTGGGAGTGTACCCTGTAGCCCTCGTCACGATGAAGTCCGTGACGACTATCACGAGCACCACTATCGCGATGATGTTGATAGTCTTCCTGCTCGGCTTGGAGGTCAGCCACTCGAAGAACGGCTGCACAACGTACATGAACAGCACGCCGCCGAGTCCGAAGCGAATGGAGGTACTGAGAGCGATACGCGCCTCGAAGTTGTACTTGTACTTCTCGTAGGTCTGCCACGGCCACGAGCCCTTGGTGTACTCGAGGATATACGAGGCGATGAGCTCAATAGTCGTCGCGACGAGCATACACCCGAGGAAAATGAGTACAGGCTTTACGAACACGAGCCATTTCGGCTCTTTTTTCTTCATCAGCTTCCCGAAGCACAGCAGGAACAGCAGTGCTCCCACGCCGTATATCGGGCAGTACGGACCGAACAGCTCGCCTCTGTTGTGGAAGCCCCAGCGGTACACGACGACCTCGAGGAAGACCTCATAGCACCAGCCGAAGACGGCGTACATCCAGAACCAGATGAACAGCTTCTGAACGAGCTGTTTTTCCTTTATCTCGTGCAGGCTCATTTCACGTAAGCCTTTCCGTCGCGTATCTCTATCCTGTCCTCACAGAACAGCGAAACCGCCTTGGGCAGGAGCTTCCACTCGACGTTCTCCATTATGCGGCGCTGCAGCGTTTCGGGCGTGTCGTCACGCTCGACGGCGACTGTGCCCTGCAAGATGATAGCGCCCGCGTCAGCCTTTTCGTTCACGAAGTGTATCGTAGCTCCGCTGACCTTGACGCCGTATGCGAGAGCGGCTTCGTGGACCTTCAGACCGTAGTAGCCTTCGCCGCAGAATGACGGTATCAGCGCGGGGTGGACGTTTATGATCTTGTATGCGTACTTGCTTGTGACGCACTCGTCGAGTATCGTCATAAATCCCGCGAGCACCACGAGGTCAGCCTTTTCCTCGTCGAGAGCCGCGAGCACAGCCCTGCTGTAGCTGACGCTGTCGGAGTAGCTCTTTCGCGGTATCACGCGTGTGGGGATATTGTTTTGTTTCGCTCTCTCGAGCGCATACACATCGGGCTTGGAGGAAATGACGCAGGTTATCCTGCCGTTCTTTATCGCGCCCGATCTTTCGGCGTCGATAAGGGCTTGCAGGTTAGTGCCTCCTCCCGAGACGAGAACAATTATATTTTTCATTGTAAGCTCCTCCTGTCAGCGGAAAATAAGCATCATCAGCACGAGCAGAGCGGGAACGCTCCCGAAGACGATGAAGTGGTAGTAATCCTTCACCATATCGTTTTCCCTGTTCGCGAAGTAGAAGAAAATGGGGTCATCGGGGTCGTAGCATATCATTTCCTGCGAGCCTATCTCGTACCTCTGCTGCGTATCGGCGACGGTATATACCGAGCTCACGAGCCTGCCGTCCTCGGTCTCGTACCTGAGCACGGGGTAGTAATGCTTTCTTACCTCCATAGCCTCGTGGTACTCGACGACCTCGCCGAACACCGCCACAGAGCGGCTGAGGCGCTTTCTGACGCTTCCGATGTGCCATATGAACAGCGCGACCATCAGCGCATAGATAATGAGCAGACCGTACAGCAGACAGCCGTAGTGGAACGTTATCCCGACTATCAGGAACGAAACGACAGCCCATATATAATCGGCAGTTCCTACCTTCATAGCTCACACCTCTTTACTTCGGGAACTGAACGTGTCCCTGTATTATCTCGGTATCGTCGGTCGATAGCGGTATATCCTCGTCGACGATGACCTGTCCGTAGATATCGGTAATTCTGAACGTGAACGGCCCCGCGCCCATTTCGCGCGATTCAAAGTAGTTGTAGGGACGGCGCTCAATCTCGACCCACTTGCCGTCCTTGAGGTATTCGAGCCTCGTTATAGGGTAGCGGTGGTTGCGCACCTGCACTCCGCACCAGAACTGCGTAGTGCCCTCCTTGTACTTGTAGCACACGGGAGCGTCCTCCGCGGAGTCGAGCGGAACTATCTTCCAGCTCACGGGAACGCGCCCCTTCTCCACGGGAGCGATGAGCGGGAAGGCGTCGGTGTAGAGGTCGAGGTCGCCCTTTTTGCCCTCGGGGAGCTCGTCCGTGACGAGCATATTTATGGTGCCGAGCTCGCCCGTGACCTCAAGGTACGCGCCCGCGAGCTGAGCGCTGTTGTAGTCGGAGTGGTTCATCGCGACGATCCAGTAATCGCGGGAGACGGGGTCGAGCATAGCGTGTCCGCCCTCGTAGCCGCCGCCGTAGAAGGTACCCTCGCCCGTGTGGACGGTGCCCTTGGGCTCGAGGATACAGCTCTCGTCGATGGTGAAGTCGCTGTCGAATCCGCCCGAAGATGATACGGGCTTGCCGAGGACGAAGTCGGAGACAGCTTGGAGCTCCGCCTTGTCCGCGCCCGACTGACGAGCGGCGACGATATCGAAGGTATCGACGCGCCCGTCGGAGTTATAGTCCATGGGGATATTTCCCGCCGAGAAAGCGGGAGCTGCCGCGGCGAACATCATAGTCACCGCAGCACTTGCCATAACGATGAATCTTTTCATAGTCTCACACCTCGTCGAGCGGAACGCCGAGGGCGGCGTTCCCTACACAGAATCAACGCCTGATTAATAGAAACTGACGGGCGGCGAAACGCCGCCCCTACATATTTTCGCAATTGCTTCCCGCCGAAAGCAGACTGAGCCTTTTGTACAGACAGAGCGAGCGAAGCGAGCGGCAACGAGATTCGGGTCCAA
>JAUMVH010000104.1:0-6918 GCA_030530245.1 Ruminococcus sp. | reverse complement strand
CGCGGGGTCCCGGGCAGCGCGTTGGCGGATTCCAAAGGCAGAGCCTTTGGCGGGTCAAGGGCAGAGCCCTTGTCAACAAATAATAACGCCCTCTTCAGACTCAACGAGCTCGCCGAGGACATACGCGTTCTCGCCCGCAGCCTTTATAGCCGCCACAGCCTTGTCAGCGTCGTTCTTGTCGACGCAGACTACCATGCCTACGCCCATGTTGAAGGTATTGAACATATCGCGCTCGGGGATATCGCCGCTGCGCTTGATGAGGTCGAATATGGGCAGTACCTGTACCGCGTTGCGCTCAATTTTAGCCGCGAGGTTTGCGGGGAGCGAACGCGGGATATTCTCGTAGAAGCCGCCGCCCGTGATGTGCGAGATGGACTTAACATTGACAGCGTCGAGCAGGCTCATAACAGCCTTCACGTAGATACGTGTAGGTGTGAGGAGCGTCTCGCCGAGGGTAGCGCCGAGGTCGTCGAAGTGCATATTCAGCTTCTCCTCGTTGACGTCGAACACGCTTCTCACGAGCGAGAATCCGTTGGAGTGCACGCCGCTTGACTTGATAGCGATGAGCACATCGCCCGCCTTCTGAGTGTCGGGCTTGAGGATCTTATCCTTGTCGACAACGCCGACCGAGAAGCCCGCGAGGTCGTACTCGTCCTCGGGCATAAGACCGGGGTGCTCGGCAGTCTCGCCGCCGATGAGAGCGCACTGAGCCTGCACGCAGCCCTCAGCCACGCCGGAAACGATATCGGCTATCTTCTCGGGGATATTCTTGCCGCAGGCGATATAGTCGAGGAAGAACTGCGGCTTTGCACCGCAGCAGATGATGTCGTTGACGCACATTGCCACGCAGTCGATACCGACGGTGTCGTGCTTGTCCATGATGAATGCGATTTTTATCTTAGTGCCGACGCCGTCCGTACCCGAAACGAGAACGGGCTTGCTGATACCTGTGAGGTCGAGCTCGAAGAGACCGCCGAAGCCGCCGATGCCCGAAAGGACGCCGGGAACCATGGTGCGTGCGATATGCTGCTTCATCAGCTCGACAGACTTGTATCCCGCAGTTACGTCAACGCCTGCCTTCTTGTAGCTCTCGGAAAAACTGTTGTTCATGGGTTAGTCCTCCATATTTCACGTTGTAGGGGCTGATGCCCACATCAGCCCATTATGAACGATAGAATTGCGGGGCGATGTTAAGCTGCGCATCAAATCTTTGATTTGGATTTCGCAGCTATATGCAGCTCTGCTGTTGGGCATCGCCCCTTGCTATGTAACACTCTGTAGGGGACGGCGTCCCCGACGTCCCCTCGGCATATTTATTTGTGGGCTGTCGAGGACGCCAGCCCCTACATAACGCTCTGATTACGCATTACGCATTGATTATTCTTTACCGCTCCAGCAGTAGGTGCAGAGGCTGCACTCGGGGAGCCCAACCGCCTTGACCTTGCCCTCGAGCGACTGGAACTCGAGCGAGGTGAGCTTGAGACGCTTGCATATCTCGTCGCGCATACGCTTGCCGCGCTCGGTGTTGGTATCGCTGTATTCGGCGAGGTACTTCACGCCCTCCTCGCCCTCGAATTCGTCGATTATCTGGCGGGCGATGAGCTCGAGCTCGGAGTGGCTGCGCGAGAAGTTGAGGTACTTGCAGCCGTACATGATAGGCGGGCAGGCAGAGCGCATATGCACTTCCTTGGCACCGTTCTCATAGAGGAACTCGACAGTCTCTCTCATCTGCGTACCGCGGACGATACTGTCGTCCACGAAGAGGAGCTTCTTGCCCTCGATGAGCTCGTGTACGGGAATGAGCTTCATTTTAGCGACCACGTTTCTCATGCTCTGATTGGTAGGCATGAAGCTTCGCGGCCAGGTGGGGGTATACTTTATAAAGGGGCGCGCGAAGGGGATACCGCTCCTGTTTGCGTAGCCGATAGCGTGAGGAGTACCCGAATCGGGGACTCCGCACACATAGTCTACATCGGGGAGCTTGCCCGCGGCGATGTCGTTTTCCGCCATTATCTCGCCGTTGCGCGTACGCATTACCTCGACATTGACGCCCTCATAGCAGGCGGTAGGGTAGCCGTAATACGTCCACAGGAAGGTGCAGACCTTCATCTTTGACGGGTCGCCCTCTGCGAGCACCTCCACGCCCTCTGCGGTCATCTTCACTATCTCGCCCGCTTTTAGCTCCTTGCAGGTCTCGTAGCCGAGCTTCTGGAAGGCGAAGCTCTCGGTGGAGAGGCAGTAGCCGTCCCAGCGCTTGCCGATGACGATAGGCAGCCTGCCGAACTTGTCGCGCGCAGCGATAATGCTGTCCTTGGTGAGGATGATGAGGGACATCGTGCCCTCTATCTTTTCCTGTGCGTAGCGAATGCCCTCGACGAAGCTCCCGCGCTGAGCGATGAGCGCGCCGATGAGGTCGCCCGAGTTGATATTGCCGCTCGACATAGCCTCGAAGTTGGCACAGCCGCTCTCGAGGAGCTCGTCCACGAGCGCGTCGGCGTTGCGGATTATGCCGACGGAACAGACGGCGTACAGACCCATCTTCGAGCGCACGAGGATAGGCTGGGGGTCTGTATCGCTGATACAGCCGATACAGAGCTTGCCCCTCATATTTACAACGTCGTCCTCAAATTTTGTCCTAAAGGGTGAATTTTCTATACTGTGAATGTTTCTCTGAAAGCCCTTGTCCTCGGAATACGAGGTCATACCGCCGCGGCGTGTGCCGAGGTGGGAATGGTAGTCCGTACCGAAGAAAACATCAGTAATGCAGTCGTTTTTGGAAGCCGCACCGAAAAATCCGCCCATAGCTTATTCTCCCATAAGTCTCTTCATGATTTCCTGATAAGCTTCCTCGACGCCGCCCATATCTCTGCGGAAGCGGTCCTTGTCGAGCTTCTCGTGAGTGGTGGAATCCCAGAAGCGGCAGGTATCGGGGGATATCTCGTCGGCGAGGATTATAGTGCCGTCGCTCGTCTTGCCGAACTCTATCTTGAAGTCGATGAGGTCGATGTTAAGACCCTTGAAGAACTTCACCATGAACTCATTCACCTTGAACGCATACTTGGCGATAGTGTCGATATCCTCCTTGGTAGCGATACCGAGAGCGAGCGCGTAGTAGTCATTGATGAAGGGGTCGCCGAGGTCGTCGTTCTTGTAGCTGAATTCGAGTATCGGGCAGAGGAGCTGCTTGCCCTCCTCGACGCCCATTCTCTTCGAGAAGCTGCCTGCGGCTACGTTTCTGATGATTACCTCAAGGGGAACGATGGATACCTTTTTAACGATAGTCTCGCGGTCGCTTATCTCCTCTACGAGATGTGTGGGAACGCCCTCCTTCTCGAGCATTTTGAACATGAAGTTGGTCATCTTGTTGTTGATGACGCCCTTGCCTGCGATAGTGCCCTTCTTCTCGCCGTTGAAGGCGGTAGCGTCGTCCTTGTAGTCGACGATAACGAGGTCGGGGTCGTTTGTAGCGTAGACCTTCTTGGCCTTGCCCTCATAGAGCTGTTCCTTTTTAACGATGTTTTCCATTTGAAATTCCTCCTTGAGAATTATATAAATGTGTATATGCAATCCCGCTCCTATGCGGGAATTGTGAGCTTATTCCTCTGTTTCGTACTCCGACGGAGGCGAAACGACGACATTGCCGTTCGAGTCGAGGAGGGGAGTGATGCCCGCATATCCCTCGCCGACGGTGTTTATGTAGTTGACGCCCGTTTCGGTGTCAACGAGTATTTGCAGAGCGCCGAGCCCGAAGGTCTTTTCGATCCTCTGCTCGTGCGTAACGACGAAGCGGTCACGCTTCTTGTCCTTCTTCTCAAACATGGTATCAGTCCTTTCGTGTGAGCATATCCGTGAGCGCCTGCGGAGTTTCCGCGGTATAGTCGGCACCCGCCTCTGCGAGCTCCTCTGCCGAGCCGTAGCCCCACAGCGCCCCTGCGCATTCAATGCCTGTCTGATGTGCGCCGAGGACGTCGTTCTGCCTGTCGCCGACCATGAGCACCTGTGAGCGGTCGGTGACTCCCGCCCTTGCGAGCACGTCCTCTATGACCTGAGCCTTTGTGATACGACCGACAGCCGCGTCAGCACCGCCGACCACGCCGAAATATCCCGCAAGATTAAACTTATCCGTTATCCTCACGGAGTAGCACTCGAGCTTGCAGGTCGCGACGGCGAGGCACATTCCCGCGTCTCTCAGCGCCGTAAGCATCTCGCGTATGCCGTCGTATACCTTATTCTCGAACAGTCCGACCGTGGAGTACCTCTCGCGGAAGACGCGTACAGCCTCGCTTACCTGCTCTTCGTTCATACCGCAGAACATTCTGAACGAATCGCCGAGCGGCGGACCGAGAAAGCGGTCGAGGTCGTCGGGCAGCTCGAAGCCGAGCTTTTCCCGAGCGTAGTACAGGCAGTTCATTATGCCCTCGCGCGAATCCGTGAGAGTGCCATCGAGGTCGAAAAGAATGTATTTGTATCTGTTCATCACAGCGCCGCTATCTGCTCCTGCAAAGCCTTGTCCTTGGCGATAACGCCGTCAGCCATAGCCTTTTTCTCGGCGGCGAGCTTAGCCGCGAGCTCCTCGTCGGATATGGCGAGCATCTGCACCGCGAGCACTGCCGCATTCTTTGCTCCGTCGATACCGACCGTAGCCACGGGCACTCCCGGAGGCATCATGACCGTCGCGAGGAGAGCGTCCACGCCCTCGAGAGCCTTCGATTTCATCGGTATGCCGATGACGGGCAGGGTGGTATGACCCGCGACAACGCCCGCAAGGTGAGCCGCCATGCCTGCCGCGCAGATGATAGCTCCGAAGCCGTTGTCCCTTGCATTCGAGGCGAATTCGCAGGCCTCCGCGGGAGTCCTGTGCGCGCTCATTACGCGGCACTCGAACTCAACGCCGTACTTTTTCAGCTCCGTGAGAGCCGACTTCACAACAGGGAAGTCGCTGTCGCTTCCCATGATAACTGCAACCTTTTTTGCCATTTTCTATTCTCCGTTCTGCCGTTGTGCGGCATTATTTTTCTCCGCCTCATTATCGGCGGGCGTTTCATCCTTTATCTCGGGCTCGGGGTAGTCGGGCTCGCTCTTCTCGAAAGCGCCGTATATAGCCTTGAGGTCGCTCTCGGAGGTGCCGCTGAAACCCACAGCCGCCTTATATTTATCGCGCATAGTCCTGCGCTCGCCGTCTTCGTCGGTATAGGTGATCTCCGTATCGGCGCTGAACGTCACCTCATAGCAGGGGACGTCGTCCTTGCTTCTCACGGAGTAGATATGCACATCGGAAATGCCGAGCAGGCGCTTTGTGAGGAGCCTGTGGTCGTCGGGGAAGAGCGCCGCGAAGCCCGCGCGGCTCCCCTTCGTTATGGACGGCAGGAGCTCGTCGCTGCCGCTGTAGGCGTAGTCGATGTATTTTTCGGTAATGCCCGTCATATCCTCTATCATAGAGGGCGTCAGCTTCGAGAGCATGACTCTGCTGTTTATCTCGACGCTGTACGGACACCCCGACGCATCGCCGTCATAGACAGCGCGCGTGAAGAGCAGCCCGTCGCTGCTGTAGGAGAAGGCATACGTCCCGCCGCCGTCGGTGAGGAGCAGGCTGCCGTCCTTGACCGCGCACGAGCTCCATGTTCTGCGGAAGCAGGGCTCGAAGTGCTTGTCGTAGAGGACACACCGCCCGTCGGAGCCTGTCTCCGCCGAGTAGAAGGTGCCGCTCCCGACCGAAAGCTTCGATATGCCGCTGTATATCAGGGGAATGACGATATTGCCGTCGAAGTCCACGCACCCGTAGAGTCTGCTGTTGCCGATACCGCTCGCGGCGATGCACTTGTCGGAGGATGCGAACTTGAGGTCGGTCCACTCCGAGGCGATTAGTATCCTGTTTTCGGAGTCTGCCATACCGTATCTGCCGTTTGAGTCGGTGAATATGTAGTTGCCGTCGCCGTCGGCGGCGCCCTTGCGGGTTATCTCGGTCTGCGCGGTCTTTTTGGCGGTATTGTCTGCGGGGACGCTGAGGTAGAAGTGCGTTATCGCCGCCGCGAGGATTATCACGACGATGAACAGGAACGACACCACCAGCCTTGTCTGCTTATTCAAGGCGCCTCACCTCCCGCACAGGCTTACTTGTCGGCATTTTTCCTGCGCTCGCGGTACATCTCGTCGGTCTCGCCCGTGAGGTAGATGGGGCGGTTCTTGACCTCCATGTAGGTCTTGCCGAGGTACATACCGAGAATGCCCGTACAGCCGAGCTGTACCGCTCCCACGAGGAGGAGCGCGCCGATGACGAGCAGAGCCGCTCCGAGAGCGGGAAGGAAGAATACGGAAACGATACCCGCGATGACGAACAGCACAGAGAGTATCGCGCCGAATATCGCGAAGAATATCGAGAACGAGAGCGGTGCTGTCGAGAACGCCATAATGCCCTCGAGGGAGTATTTGAAGAGTCCCCAGAACGACCACGAGGTAGTGCCCGCGGGACGCTCGACGTTCTCATACGGCATATACTGCACGCGGAAGCCGACCCAGCTGAAAATACCCTTGGAGAAGCGGTTGTACTCTGACATTGCGAGCACCGCGTCGACCATCTGCCTCGTCATGAAGCGGAAGTCCTGAGCGCCGTCGACTATCTCGGTCTGGGAGATCTTGTTCATTATCTTGTAGAACATTCTCGCGAAGAACGAGCGCACCTTCGATTCGCCCGTGCGGCTGACGCGGCGTGTGGTCGCGCAGTCGAACTCGCCGTCCTTGACGTAGTTGTACATCTGCGGCAGGAAGGCGGGCGGGTGCTGGAGGTCGGCGTCCATTACGACGACGAAGTCGCCCTTGGAGTTCTTGAGCCCCGCGTACATACCCGCTTCCTTTCCGAAGTTTCTCGAAAAGGAGATGTATCTTACGCGCTTGTCCTTATCGGCGAGCTCGCGGAAAATT
>JAUMVH010000103.1 GCA_030530245.1 Ruminococcus sp. | reverse complement strand
CCCCGAACGAAGTTCGGGTCAATAACCGCCTGACGGCGGTTATTGAGTACACATTTAATTATACCAAAATCCGACGGGATTTGCAACAGCTTCGGGAGAGATTTTTCGGTATGCCGTGTACATCATTTTGACCGCAATATTTGACCGATAGACCATATATTGCGATATTTCACAATCTGCGGCGTGCAGAAAAACATCATTATTTTACCATTAATGCTACTGTCGTGGAAGTACGGACAAATTTAACAGGTTAAATTATTAACGTTTGGAGTAAATATATAAAACAGTTATTTTTAATAACAATGCTGTCATTTTTCTCGGGTTTCTTGAATCCTTATGGGCATTTTGTCAATAATTCGTGCACTTTGTCCACCCTATCTGCATTTAGTGGGTTGAGTATTTGACTGTACATCTTATATAATGTTAACATAGTATTAATGTCCGAAAGGGTAACCATATAGAAGGGGGTTAATCATGAAAAAGATAAAGAAAATACTAAATTCGGGAATAAGCCTCGTGCTCGGCGCCTCACTCGCCGCCGCACCCGCTATGGACAGAGGCTTCCTGTTTACGGTGGGCGCTGATACTTCGGACGGTACAGTGTTCTTCGTAGCTCCCGACGGAAGCGACAGCGGCGACGGCTCGATAAGCTCGCCGTTCGCGACTCTCGAAGCCGCCCGCGACGCCGTAAGAAAGGTAAACGGCACCATGTCGGGCGACATCACGGTCTACCTCAGAGGCGGCGACTACCGCCTGACCGAGCCCGTAGTCTTCGACACCCGCGATTCGGGCAAGAACGGCTACTCCGTCAACTACAAGGCGTACGGCGACGAGGTGCCCGTCATCAACGGCTCGGAGAAGGTAACGGGCTGGTCGAAGTACAACGATAAGCTGTGGTCTGCGCCGCTCTCACGCAGCACCAAGCTCCGCAACCTCTACGTCAACGACCGCCGCGCGAATATGGGCAGCGTGGTCGTGCAGTCCAAGGGCGGCTACGGCAAATACGGCGTTACCGCAGGGCAGGCTGACTGGGCGTGGGATTCGGGCACAAAGGACGACGGCTCGTCCTACGCCGACAACGCGTTCCCGAGGATAACCTCGAACTTCGACGACCTCGAGATAATCAACGGCACCACATGGAACGAAAATGTTGTATGTACACGTGACGTCAAGTACGAGAACGGCTCGGTGGTGCTGCTCTATCAGCAGCCCTACGGTGCTATCGCGCAGACTCCGGGCTGGGGCGCAGGCTTCTCGACGGGCGGTACACACACAATATATAATGCCTTCTCCTTCGTGGACGACCCAGGCGAGTTCTACTTCGACAAGACCGAGAAGGTGCTCTACTACTACCCGCGTCAGGGCGACGATATGACGACGGCTGACGTCGAGGCTCCCATCGCGGAGCAACTCATCGTGGTCGAGGGCAAGAGCACGTCCGACCGCGTCGAGAACATCTCCTTCAGCGGTATCACCTTCGCGAATACGGACTACCAGCTCACCGACGTGGCGGGCTCGCACGGTAAGACGACCTGTCAGGCAGCGCAGACCTACACCGCATTCGCCGATTCAAACTGGCACAACAGGAAGTACGAGATGGCAGATACCCTCCCCGCCGCTGTACACATCACCAACAGCGACAACATCAGCTTCACGGACAATGTCATCAAGCACACGGGCGCTGACGGCATCTCCATGACGAACGACGTTATCAACTCCGAGATAAGCGCGAATTACATCACCGATATCACCTCGAGCGGTATCACTATCGGTCACCCTCAGCACATCTACATCGGAGACGCCGCGTGGAACAACCACGAAAAGTTCCCGAAGGAGGTCGAGGGCATATGCAAGAACGACGTTATCTCGCAGAATATGCTCTATGACATCAGCGTTGTACACGGCTTCGGCGGCTGTGCAGCCATCACCTGCTACTACACCGACACCGTGAAGGTACTCAGCAACACCATCGAGAAGACCGCCTACAACGGGATCCATATGGGCTGGGGCTGGTGCAACTTCAAGGACAGCGAGACCTCGCGCGACAATATGATATGCTACAACCGCGTTATCAACTGCCTCAACCGTCTCCACGACAGCGGCGGTATCTACACGATAGGTCAGATGCCAGGCACGGTGATCAACGAGAACTACGTTCAGGGCATACCCGCGGCGGGTCAGTGGCAGCCGACATACGGTCTCCACAACGACGAGGGTACGGCTTACGTGGTCGAGAACGACAACGTCCTCGAGATAAGCCCCAACGTTACATACACCATCAACTGTGAGGACTACGGTCAGAAGCACCACCTCACGATAAAGCGCACATACGCCACCGTAAACAAGATGGGCAAGAATCCTCCCGACAGCGATATCGACACTCCCATCGTGGTATCCGATAACGTATGGCCCTTCGAGCAGTACAAGATATGCCTCAACTCGGGCGTATCCGACGAAAACCGCGCACTCGTCCCGAGGAGCGTAACATCTGCCGCGAACTACGTCTTCCCCGCAAGCTGCGAGACGACGTGCTCGAGCAAGCTCCCGATACGCAAGGGCGACGGCATAGTATGGATAGCTCCCGACAACACGACGAGCTTCACCGCAGGCAAGACAATGACCAAGGCTGCGGCTAACGCGACCACGATAAAGACTCCCGCAGAGGAGGGCGTCTACCGAATCTACGTCACCGACGCGAGCGGCAAGGTGCTGAGCAAGTCCGACCATGTACTCCGTCTCAGCGGCACAGGCGACGCAAGCGATAACATTCAGGCAGAGAAGTGCGACTACAAGAGCGGTATCGACCTCGAGAACTGCGACGAGGGCGGACAGGACGTCGGCTACATCGAAAACGGCGACTACATCGGCTTCAAGAACGTCGATTTCAAGGGCGGCGAGGCTAAGACAGCGGACTTCCGCGTTGCCTCGAACGGCGGCGGCGGTACTATCGAGATACGCATAGGCGGCACCGACGGCACCAAGATAGGCGAGGTCGAGGTACCCAATACAGGCGGCTGGCAGAAGTGGCAGACCGTCACAGCGGACATCACCTCAGTCACGGGCACACACGATGTATACCTCATATTCAAGGGCGGAGAGAGCTACCTCTTCAATCTCAACTGGTGGAGGCTCAACTCGAGGACGAGGTCATCAAGGGCGACCTCAACGGAGACAGGTCGGTCGATACGTTCGACCTCATACTCATACGTCAGGCAGCCGAGGCAGGCGACGCCGTTAACTTCGACGCAGCCGACCTCAACGACGACGGCGAGATAAACGCCGACGACGTTCAGCTCCATTCGGATTACATACTCGGCAAGATAAAGAGCTTTTAAGGAAATTGGGAGGTCATAAAAATGAAAAGAGGAATCGCTATGATCCTATCGGGTCTTATCGCGGCAGCGCCGCTCGCGGGCTCAATAACGCCCAAGACGGCGGACGCCGCTGTATCGTTCACACATCAGGAGTGGACAGGTAAGAACGGAAACGAGAAGGTGTTCGCGGTGAACCGCGCACCCGCCTCGGTAAACGCGATCCCATATCAGGACGCCGCCACCGCGCAGAGCGCCGTATGGGAGTACAACGACCGCGAGAAGTCAGAGTACCTGCAAATGCTCACGGGCAAGGACGAGGACTGGCAGCTCACCGTCGTACAGAACGACGAGAGGGCGTCGGGCTTCCGCAACGGCGGCTTCATGAACGCCAATTACAATGCAAATCCCGCCGACGGCTGGAAGACGGTACAGCTCCCGAGAAGCTGGACGACACAGGGCTTCGACTTCTCGATATACCGCAATGTTCCCGAGCCGTGGCAGGACAGGTACGACTCATACGTGCCTGCTCCGAACGCGCCGACGAACTACAACCCCGTCGGTCTCTACCGCAAGAAGTTCACGCTCGACAGCACCATGCAGACGGGCGACAGACGCATATATATCCAGTTCGACGGCGTTGAGTCGGCGTACTACGTCTATCTCAACGGCAAGGAGGTCGGCTACAGCGAGGACACGTTCAGTCCCCACCGCTTTGACATCACCGACTACCTCGTCAGCGGCGAGAACACTCTCGCGGTAGAGGTACACAAGTTCTGCGACGGCACATGGTTCGAGGATCAGGATATGATCTACGACGGCGGTATCTTCCGCGACGTAATGCTCGTCAGCACGCCGTCTGTGCAGATAAGCGACTATACAGTCCGCACCGACCTCGACAATTCCTACACGAATGCCGACCTGTGGTTCAGCGTCGACGTATCGAACATCACAGGCTCGTCTAAGCTCGGCTGGACTATCGAAGCCGACGCCTACGACGAGGAGGGCAACAATATCCTCTCGGGCGTATCTGCCGATGTATCGGGTCTGAAGGAGTACAGCAAGAGCACCTTCGAGTTCAGCACCAAGGTAACGGCTCCGAAGCTGTGGTCTGCGGAGACTCCGAACCTCTATGCGCTCGTGCTCACGCTCAAGGACGACAAGGGCGCGGTACAGGAGATAGTTTCCTCGCAGCTAGGCTTCCGCGAGGTAGGCTTCACACGCACAGAGGTAAACGGCTCCTATCAGGTGACCACCAGAAACTGGCAGTCCATCACCATAAACGGCAAGCGCCTGCTCCTCAAGGGCGTTAACCGCCACGACACCGACCCCTTCTACGGCAAGGCTGTACCTCAGGAGACTATCGAAGAGGATATCCGCCTCATGCAGCAGAACAACGTAAACGCTATCCGTACCTCGCACTACAGCAACGATTCGTATCTCTACTGGCTGTGCAACAAGTACGGTATGTACGTAATGGGCGAGACGAATATGGAGTGCCACGCGCTTCAGGACAACAAGAACGACAGCACGAGAGCGCTCTTCTACGATCTCGGTCTCGACAGGACGGAGACAGCGTACAAGCGCCTCAAGAACAACCCGTCCATAATCGCATGGTCCATCGGCAACGAGATGGGCTATATCGGCGACCCGAACGCATCGGGCGGACTGTTCCGCGATATGATATGGTACTTCAAGAAGAACGACCCCACACGTCCCGTTCACTCTGAGGGACAGGGCACAGCTATGGGTACCGATATGAACAGTCAGATGTACCCCGGCTCCGACGTCATCGGCAACAACCGCGGCGACGGCAAGATACCCTACGTAATGTGCGAGTATGACCACGCAATGGGCAACTCCGTAGGCGCACTCAAGGAGTACTGGGACGTTATCAGAAGCTCCGACAGAATGCTCGGCGGCTTCATCTGGGACTGGGTAGACCAGTCGAGAGCAGTCAATATCCCCAACGGCGGCTGGGACTACTACTCGCAGCCCTACGCACGCACCAACCTCTACTCGGAGGAGATAAAGGGCAAGTTCTACGGCTACGGCGGCGACTGGGGCGACTCCCCGAACGACGGAAGCTTCTGCGAGAACGGTCTTATAAGCCCCGACAGAACAGAACAGCCCGAGCTCGCTGAGGTCAAGTACCAGTACCAGAACTTCTGGTTCTCGGCTACTCCCGCACAGCTCGCAAACAACGAGGTATCGGTATACAATGAGAACGACTTCCTCGACCTCTCCGACTTCACGCTCAAGTGGGAGCTCTCGAAGAACGGTATCGTTGTTGACAGCGGCATAGTTGAGAATGCGTCTGCGGCTCCGC
Organism: Ruminococcus sp.; assembly: GCA_030530245.1. Classification (GTDB taxonomy): domain Bacteria; phylum Bacillota; class Clostridia; order Oscillospirales; family Ruminococcaceae; genus Ruminococcus. Next base: position 4,246 of record JAUMVH010000103.1, on the reverse strand, counting down.
AGACGACGAGTACGCTCACTATACCTTATACGCTCCCGAAGAAATATCTTTCGGGCGATGAATTCTACCTCAACCTCTCCGTTCTCAACAAGAGAGGTACAGAGTTCGTACCCGAGGGCTTCGAGCTCTCATACGAGCAGATACCGCTCGCAACAGGCGGTGGCACATCTGTACGCCCGCCTGCTACAGAGGACGCTGTTACCATAGTTGACGCAGGCGATATGTACGTACCCACCACGACAGGCTTCAACTGCGCGATAGACAAGTCCACAGGACTTATGAAGACATACGCATACAACGGCGAGATACTCATCTCCGACGGTCCCCGCCCGAACTTCTGGCGCGGCAATGTCGAGAACGACACAGGCTGGGGCGCAAGAGGTCTCTTTGACGGCACATGGCAGGGCGCCGCAGACAAGATAAACGTTCAGAGCATCGAGCAGAAGGACGGCGAGAACGGCAGCAAGATACTCATCTCTCACCTCACTCTCCCCAATGCAAAGGACGCAAGCGTTACTATCACATACACATTCTCTCCCGACGGAAGCGTCAAGGTAGACTTCGCTGTTGACGCAACACGCACGGGTCTCGGCAACTTCCTCAAGGTCGGCTCGATAATGACTCTCCCCGAGGGCGCAGAGGAGCTGACATGGTACGGCAACGGTCCCGTAGAGACCTTCAACGACAGAAAGACCAACGGCAGAATGGGCGTATGGAGCGACACAGTCTCGCACATCTTCTACCCCTACATGAAGGCTGACGACACAGGCAACCTCACAGACGTCAAGTGGATAGCCGTTCAGAACAAGGAGCACGAGAATTCGCTTCTCATCATGGCTGACGGCACAGTCGAGGCAAGCGCGCTCCACTTCACACCGAACGACCTCCAGAAGGCTGACCACCCCTTCAAGCTCTCGCCCCGCAAGGAGACTCTCCTCAGCGTGGACTACGGCTCGATGGGTACGGGCTCGGCTACCTGCGGACAGGCAACACTTCCCAAGTACCGCCTGCCCAGCTCGACGGTATACACATGGAGCTATACCATCATGCCCGTTGCCTCCAAGCTCACAGACACCGAGCTCTCGGATACAGCGGCTAAGCTCCGCTCCAACGGCACATCAATACAGGACAAGAGCCAGAACAAGCTCGTAGTTCCCGTAACAGGCGGCGCACAGCTCAAGTCCACCACCGACGGCAACGCTGTATCGGGCGCAGTTTCGATACCGCAGAGCGACGCTATCGACAAGGCGCTCAGCGGCAACAACTCATTCACAGTCGAGGCTAACTTCGTTCCCACGGGTCAGCCCGAGTTCAACATGATAGCCAGCAAGGGCGACCACGCGTTCGGTCTGAGAACTGAGAAGAATATGCTTTACTTCTTCATTCACGCAGGCGGCGAGTGGAGGTCGGTATCGTGCGAGATGACCACCGACGCGGCTTCGGGCTGGATAGGCAAGAAGCACCAGCTGGCGGGTATCTACGACGCCGAAAACAATATGATACGCATCTACTGCGACGGCAAGATGATGGCGGAGAAGGCTACAGGCACTACAGGCGGAGTCACGACATCGAGCTACAACCTCACACTCGGCAAGTGCCCCGAGACGAACCGCGGTTCGGCGGCTGACTTCTACGAATTCAGAGTTTACAGCAAGGCTCTCAGCGCGTCTGAGCTCGCCTCGCAGAACACAGCTTCCCCGACATACGGTCCCGACGACAAGTGCGTGCAGCTCTGGCTCGACTTCGACAACATCGCAGAGAACATCGAAGAGCCCGACGACCCGCAGCCCTCGCTCCTCGGCGACGCGAACCTCGACGGCAAGGTATCTATCGCGGACGCGACAGCTATCCTCCAGTCGATCGCGAACAAGGACAAGTACGCTCTCAGCGACGTGGCAAAGCTCAACGCTGACTGCTTCAACCCCGGCGACGGAATCACGGCAAACGACGCACTCGCTATACAGAAGCTCGACGCAGAGCTCCTCACAGAGCTCCCCGAGATAAGCGAATAACGCAAATCATTTCAAAGCCCGCAGAAAGGGACGCCCTTTACTGCGGGCTTTGTTATAGGTTTTAGTTATTACGTGCAAACAATAATAGCTGTTATCACAGGGAAACAAACGCCGTAAAAGCAGGCGTTTATGGTATAATATAATATATCAAGTTGTAATAATGTTGCAAATGCAACATTATTTTTCGGCAATCTGTGTTATACTACGCGCTATTTCAAAATATCAATTATGATATTTTGAAATCCGCCGTCATAGACGGCGGACGGCGAAGCCGAGAGCGCTACGTTTATACTGTCTCTACAAAGCCGCTCAGCGGCTTTGTGCCTGCTTTGCAATAGAGGCAAGTATATAATATTATCAATCCAAAATGAAAGGAAGGATAAATATGCTCGAGCTCAAGAACATTTCCTTCAATATCGACGACGGCGACGGCAAAACGGAGATAATCCGCGATATAACCCTCGCCATACCCGATAATAAATTCGTGGTCATCACAGGTCCGAACGGCGGCGGCAAGTCTACGCTCGCGCGCCTTATCGCGGGCATACACCCGCTCACATCGGGCAGTATCGTCTTCAACGGCACCGATATCACCGATATGTCCATAACCGACCGCGCCCGCATGGGTATCGGCTTCGCGTTCCAGCAGCCCGTCCGCTTCAAGGGTCTGACCGTGCTCGACCTGCTCAGGATAGCCTCGGGCAGTCAGATAAGCGTCAGTGAAGCCTGCGACTACCTCTCGGAGGTCGGGCTTTGCGCCAAGGAGTACATCGACCGCGAGGTGAATTCGTCGCTCTCGGGCGGCGAGCTCAAGCGTATCGAGATAGCGACTATCCTTGCCCGCGACGTGAAGCTCGCGGTATTCGACGAGCCCGAAGCGGGTATCGACCTGTGGAGCTTCAACAACCTCATACGCATATTCGAGAAGATGCGCGAGCACGACAAGAGCAGGACTATCCTCGTCATATCACATCAGGAGCGCATACTCAACATCGCCGACGAGATAATCGTCCTCGCGGACGGCAAGATCCTCAAGCAGGGCAGCAGGGACGAGATTCTCCCCGACATCATCGGCACTCAGTATGCTGCGGGCGTGTGCTCGAGAATGGAATAAGGAGGCTGTAATATGATGAAAATTGATACGATACAGCAGCGGCTTCTCGAGGAAGTCGCCGACCTCCACGATATCCCCGAGGGTGCGTATAACCTCCGCGCGAACGGGCAGTCGATCGGCAGGAACACCACTGCCAACATCGACATTCAGTCCAAGCCCGAGGGAAGCGGTATCGACATACGCATAAAGGACGGCACGACCAACGAGAGCGTGCATATCCCCGTCGTTCTCAGCGAGAGCGGCTTGAAGGAGACGGTCTACAATGACTTCTTCATCGGCGAGAGCTGCGACGTGCTCATAGTTGCGGGCTGCGGTATCGACAACTGCGGCAATCAGGACTCCCAGCACAACGGCATACACCGCTTTTACGTCGGCAAGAACTCGAAGGTGCGCTACGTCGAGAAGCACTACGGCTCGGGCGACGGCAGCGGCAAGCGAATCCTCGACCCCGTGACCGAGGTCTATATGGAGGAGGGCAGCACCATGGAGATGGAGATGGCTCAGATAAAGGGCGTCGACTCCACGGAGCGCACCACCCTCGCGGAGCTGAAGGAGGGCGCAAAGCTCGTAGTCCGCGAGAGACTCATGACCCACGGCGAGCAGCACGCGCTGAGCGTGTACAAGGTCAGCCTCAACGGCGACGGCTCGAGCGCGGATGTCGTATCGCGTTCGGTCGCGAGGGACACCTCGTATCAGAAGTTCGACGCGTGTATCATCGGAAACGCCGCCTGCTCAGGACATACCGAGTGCGACTCCATCATCATGGACAGCGGACGTATACTCGCGGTGCCATCGCTTGAAGCCAATAACATCGACGCGGCGCTCGTCCACGAGGCTGCGATAGGCAAGATAGCGGGCGACCAGCTCATCAAGCTGATGACCCTCGGTCTCACCGAGTCCGAAGCCGAGGAGCAGATAATCAACGGCTTCCTCAAATAAGTACAATGCATCTCCGAGGGAGCACTGTGATGCTCCTATAGTAGTAACACGAGGACTTATTGAGGGAAACCCTTTTGAAATATGGTTCCTTCTCAAGCTCCTCTCCGAAAACTTCCAACTTAAATCTTTTGCCCCATAGGGTGCTCCAAGAAAACAGTAAACTCACACGAGTTTCTTATTT
>JAUMVH010000102.1 GCA_030530245.1 Ruminococcus sp. | reverse complement strand
TAGTTCCCATGCAGGCTTCCGCAGCAGGCACAGTGAACAATCCGATAATCTGGGCTGACGTCCCCGATGACGACATCATCCGCGTAGGCGATACATACTACATGGTAAGCACTACCATGTTCTTCAGCCCCGGCGCCCCCATAATGAAGTCGACCGACCTCGCTAACTGGGAGATATGCAACTACGTGTTCGATACATACGCCAACGGCGATGTTCAGAACCTCACAAACGGCAAGAACGACTACGCTCACGGTCAGTGGGCTACGAGCCTCCGCTACAACGAGAAGGAGGGCAAGTACTACGCCTTCTTCGGAAGCTACGGCTCAAACAAGTCATACATCTGCTCCACCGACGATATCGAGAACGGCGAGTGGTCGCGCGTTGAGCTCAACGGTATGTACCACGACGCCTCCATGCTCTTCGACGACGACGGCAGAAAGTACCTCGTTTCGGGTGCGGGCGGTACCTGCAGCATCAAGGAGTTCAACTCCGATATGACAGGCTGGAAGTCGGGCGGTCTCGAGAAGCAGCTCTTCAAGACCAACTTCGATAACCTCGCAGGCGAGGGCTGGCACATCCAGAAGATAAACGGCTACTATTATATATTCGGTATCGCATGGCCCTCGGGTCACGGACGTCTCGAGTTCGTTTACCGCTCCAAGAGCCTCACGGGCAACTGGGAGAGCAAGACTATCCTCGATTCGGGCCTCGGCTCGTACGGAAGCGGCTGCGCCCAGGGCGGTATCGTTGATACTCCCGACGGCAAGTGGTACGGTCTCCTCTTCCAGGACCACGGCGCTGTAGGACGTATCCCCGTTCTCGTTCCCGTAACATGGCAGAATGACTGGCCGATGATGGGCGTGAACGGCAAGGCTCCCATCACTCTCGACCTCGGCACGAGCAAGGGTACCGATGTTGCGGGCGACGACAGCTTCGACTACACATCGAACGACCTCGCTCTCGAGTGGTCGTGGAACCACAACCCCGACAATACAGCTTGGTCGGTCACCGAGCGCGCGGGCTGGCTCCGTCTCAAGAACAAGACTATCGCTTCACACCTGCTCAACGCAAGGAATACTCTTACGATGCGTACAGAGGGTCCCGCTTGCAGCAGCTATATCAAGCTCGATACATCTAATATGAAGGCGGGCGACTACGCAGGTCTTTCCGCATTCCAGCTCAAGTACGGCTGTATCGGCGTTTACGTTACCGACAGCGGTCAGAAGAAGGTTTATATGTCCGTCAACGGCGGCAGCGATGTTGCTAACAGCTCCAACAAGATAGTTGCCGAGCAGAATATGAGCGGCGACGAGGTATACCTCAAGGTCGACTTCAAATTCGCGAACGTCAACTCCGACGGAAGCTCCTCCAACAACATCGACAAGGCTAACTTCTACTACTCGTTCGACGGCGAGAACTGGACAAAGCTCGGTCAGGAGCTCTCGATGAGCTACGACCTCAAGCTCTTCACAGGATACCGCAGCGGTATCTACAGCTACGCTACAAAGACTACAGGCGGCTACGCTGACATCGACTTCTTCGAGTACGACCGTCAGATGTGGAACGGCTGCGACGGAAGCAAGGTGCTCAGCGGCTCACCCGTTGTCATCGAGCCCGACGAGAACGGCTACTACTTCCACAACACATTCGAGAGCAGCGCAGATTCATGGAAGGGCAGAGGCTCCGCTTCCGTTGAGTCGAGCAGCAAGGCAAAGTACGAAGGCAGCAAGGCTCTCTACTGCTCAGGCAGAGAGGCTTCATGGAACGGCGCTACACGTACGCTCGGCAAGCCCTTCAAGGGCGGCGATGAGTTCAGCTTCAGCGTTGACGTAATGTACGACGAGGGCAGCTCCGCTTCACAGCTCTTCCACCTCACCCTCCAGTACACCGACGCCAGCGGCGAGGCTCAGTATGACAAGATCGCTTCTGTCGAGGTAAACAAGGGCGAATGGACTCAGCTCGCAAATACGAATTATAAGCTCCCCGAGGGCTCGGGCTACAACTTCTACGTTGAGACAGACGAGGGAACGGACAGCTTCTACCTCGACGAGGCTATCGGCGGCGTTGCAGGTACAAAGATAGAAGGTCCCGCACCTGTTACAACGACAACGACCACTACCACTACGACTACAGCTGCAACGACCACCACTACTACTGCTCCTTCCTCCAAGACCGTTTACGGTGACGCAAACCTGGACGGCAAGGTATCGGTCGCAGATGCAGTTGCTATCCTCCAGTACGTTGCAAACAAGGACAAGTACAAGCTCAATGCGCAGGCTCTCGATAACGCAGACGTTTACGACAGAGGCGACGGCGTTACCGCAAGAGATGCACTCTCTATCCAGAGACTCGACGCGCAGATAATAAATGAGCTCCCCGAGAGCTACATACAGGGCGGCGGTATGACGACATCAGCTCCCGAAGCTACTACTACGTCCACTACCACCACAACCACAACTACCACTACAACTACCACAACTACGACCACAACAACACGTCCCGTTATCACTATCGACACCGAGACCGAGTCATTCGAGTCGGGCGCAGGTGACTGGACAGGCAGAGGCGGCGCTTCTGTTTCCTCCGAGAAGAACCACTACTACTCGGGCAATAACTCCGCTAAGGTATCGGGCAGAAGCAGCGCTTGGAACGGTATCAACTATACGCTCGGCAGCGACTTCAAGGCGGGCAATACGTACAGCTTCTCCGCAGCAGTAATGCAGGCGACCGACTCCGCACAGGAGTTGAAGCTCCAGCTCCAGTATACGGACGCTTCGGGCGAAACAAGCTACGATAACATCGCCAAGGCTTCAGTCAACAGCAAGGAGTGGACAAAGCTCGAAAATACAGCCTACACTATCCCCGAGGGCGCTACAGACCTCGTATTCTACATCGAGTCAACAGAGGGCACATTCCCATTCTACGTTGACGATGTACAGTTTGCATCCGAGGGCACAGCTTCCAAGGTAACAACAGGCGGCGGTACGATAGGCGAGATCCCCGTAAGCACCTTCGACTACGATCCCGCAGTTCAGTATAAGCCCGCACCTCAGAACGATCAGGTCGACTACTTCAAGCAGCCCGCAAATCACGGTACTGTTGTCAAGGAAAACTACACAGGCATCAACGGCAACAAGAATATGTATGTATACCTGCCCTACGGCTATGACAGCAGCAAGCAGTACAACGTATTCTATCTGATGCACGGCGGCGGAGAGAGCGAGGAGACCTGCTTCAACGACAACAACATCAACATCGACATAATGCTCGACAATATGATCGCAAACGGCGATATCGAGCCTATGATCGTTGTAACTCCCACCTTCAACAAGGCTCCGAGTGCTGACGGTGTATGGGAGGAAATGCGCAAGAGCATTATCCCCTACGTTGAGAGCAAGTATTCCACATATGCAGAGAACACAACCATCGAAGGACTCAGAGCCTCGAGATATCACCGTGCATACGGCGGATTCTCAATGGGCGGCGGTTCTACGTGGGCAAACTTCAATAATAACCTCGATATCATCGCATACTTCATGCCCCTCTCAGGTCACTGCTGGGACGGTGCGGGAGCAGTCCTCAATGCGGCAAGAAACTCAGGCTTCAGCCAGCGTGAGTACTTCGTATTCGCTGCAACAGGTACCGAAGACCTCGCATACGGCAATATGGTTCCGATGATCAACGAGCTGAAGAAGAATACCGACGTATTCACCTACACATCTGACTTCTCGCAGGGCAACCTGTACTTCCTCGAAGCAAAGGGCAATGTACACTGGTGGCCGCAGGTACGTCATTACATCTATGACGCACTTCCCTACTTCTTCCACGAGAATCAGTAACAGCCATTTACCTCCCCAAGGGACACTCAATTGAGTGTCCCTTTTTTGTGCGGTGTTGCTATTTGCGGACTGATATGATATAATAATTATATCATTATATCTTAAAAAGGGTGGGATAGTATGAAACACATCACTCACAGGCTGCTCTCGGCGGCGGCGGCGGCAACTCTCGGCTGCTCGCTATGCACAAACGCAGTACAGGCTCTCGCGGGGGAGCTCGTGCCGCCTGCCGTCAGCTATGACGCGAGCGAGCTCGTCGAGGTCATTGTGAAGCTCAGCGGCGACGCGGTGCTCGCGGCTCCCGAGGCGAGCGGACAGGGCACCGACTACATCGACACAGCCGCCGCACAGTCTGCGGAGGAGAAGCTCCTCGCCGCTCAGGACAAGGCTGAGAAGCATATCCGCAGGCTCTATCCCGCGCTCGAGATAAAGCGCCGCTTCACGCTCACGGCTAACGGCTTCACCTGCACCGTCCCCGAGAACATCATCTCCGAGATAGAGAGCGACCCGCTCGTGGAGAGCATAGCCGCAGTGAAGACCGACTTCGCCGCCGCACCTCAGCTCGCGAATGCGAGGGAGCTCGGCGGCGTCACCGACTACTGCAACACTACCGAATTCACGGGCGAGGGCGAGGTCATAGCCGTGATAGACACCGAGTTCGACATCTCCCACGATATGTTCGCGCCCATGGAGGGCAAGGAGATAAAGATAGGCAAGGAGACCGTCGCCGAGATATGCAGCAAAAACGGCTTCTCGTCCAAGCTCAACGCGGACAAGGTCTACATCAGCAACAAGATACCCTTTGCGTATGATTACAGCGACAACACGCCCTACGAGCTCACCGCTCCCGCCAACTATCACGGCACGCACGTCAGCGGTATCGCCGCGGGCAACCGTATCACTGACTCCGACGGCAAGGAGATATCGGGTATCGCTCCCGACGCGCAGCTCCTGATGATGAAGGTCTACACCGACGCAGACGGCACGCAGACCATTACCGATGAATCCGTCGCTGCGGCTATCGAGGACGCGGTCAAGCTCAGAGCCGACGTCATAAACATGAGCTTCGGACGCGTGTTTGAGTATTACAGCACGCTCGCCTACACCGACTCTATAGAAGCTGCCGCCAACGCGGGCATTACGCTCTGCGCATCGGCAGGCAACTACTCAAATGCTCAGCTCGGCTTATCGAGAACTTCCACGGAAAATGTCGACACAGGCACCATCACCGAGCCTTCCTCATTCCCGTCGGTGTTCTCCGTAGCCTCCGCCGACAACTCCATAACGACCAAGAACACGCTGAAGGCAGGCTCGCTCGAGCTCAGCTACTGCGAGTGCGGCTCGAAATACTGCGGCGAAGTCCTCGCCGACAAAGACTACCCGATAGTGTTCATCGGGCAGGGGCAGCTCACAGAGATAACCGAAGAGAATGTCAGCGGAAAGATAGTCGCTTTCTACGGCAGTCCCGAGGAATACCTCTACCTCGACCAGCGGTGCCTTGACAGCGGCGCAGTCGGTATCATCATCGCAAACGACTCCTTCGCCTACCTTCAGGAAGGCTTTCTCTACACGACGTCATTCCCCATCGCTGTCATAACCGAAGCGGACTTCCGAAAGCTGACGGACTCCTCTGCGGAGACGGTCTCCTTCGTCAGCACGACCATTCCCGATAGGTATTCCCCGTCGATAAGCGCGTTCAGCTCGTACGGCGTCGGGACATCGCTCGACCTCAAGCCCGAAATAATGGGCGTAGGCGGCAATGTTTACTCCGCAGCTTACGGCAACTCCACCTCGCGTATGTCGGGCACATCCATGGCTTCCCCGTATGTGGCGGGCTGCGCGGCTCTATACGACCAGCAGATGAAGGCGCAGGGCGCAGAACTCACAGGCACCGACAGAATGCAGCGGATAAAGAATGTCCTCATGAACTCCGCAGTCCCCTACTCCGACGACGGCATTCTCATGAGCCCGAGACGGCAGGGCGCGGGACTCGTCGCCCTCGATAAGGCGGCAGCCGACAAGGTCATCATGACAGGCTCGGCGGGCAAAGCCGCTATAGAGCTCCGCGACGGGCTCGGCGATACGTTCAGCTTCGAGCTCAATATCACGAACATCAGCTCCGAGGACGTGACCTTCCCCTACTCTGACATAGCGCTCACCACCGACGGCTACCGTCCCGACACGGAAACAGGCGGAAACTACATATGGGGTCAGACGGTGCTCACAGCCGAAAACGACATCGGCACTGATATTACCGTGCCCGCAGGCGAGACCGTCACCAAGACTGTGACCGTCAGTCTCGACCGCGCGCAGACCGCTGAGCTCCGCAATGTGTTCACGAACGGCTTCTTCGTCGAGGGCTACGTCTCGCTCTACGGCACCGATAACTGCTGCGACATCTCCGTGCCGCTCATCGGCTACTACGGCGACTGGTGCACTGTGCCCACGATAACGGAGCCGAGCAGGTATCCGTTATCGCCGAGGGTGAGCATGGGCTACACCGAGATACGCACCGACATCAGCTTCGCAAAGGCGGCACAGCTGATGAAGAATATCGTCAGCACGGACACCTACCTGTTCAATCTCGACTTCAATAACCCCGAGGCGTACCCATCGACGGTGGAGCCGATGATGAGCGTCGCGCAGAAGAAGGAGTTTGGCAAGCTCAGCGACGGCGTGACCTACTTCTCTCCGAACAGCAACGTTTTCGGCGACTATCTCGGCTGCTACTACGTCCCTGCGCGCGAAGCCTCATTCACGGGCATCGACCTCTACGACAGCAGCGGCAAGCTCCTGTACGCGACGGAGAAGGACAACATCAACAGCTACGAGACGCAGCTCGCGCTCCTGCCGTACGAGGCGTATCAGCTCCCCGAGGGCAGATACTCGGGCAGGATAGATTCGTATGTCCACTACGGCGAGCAGAAGAAGCAGTCCTACCCCGTGGAGATAGCGCTCGACACGACAGCCCCGAAGGTGACATACGACATCGTCACCGAGGACGGCAGGAAGCTCCTCAAGCTCACCGCCACTGACAAGTCGCTCGACGGCATCTACATCATGGGCACCAAGGTCGGGCGGATGTCGGATGAGAGCACAGCGAGCTTCAACGCGCTCGCCCTCACGCAGAGGACTCTCAGCTACGACAATTACCCCGAGACCGACAAGCGTCTTGCCGCCATATATCCGCAGGCAGGCACAGGCGGTGAGCTCAGCGACTTTCAAACCATTCTCACGGGCATGGTGCTGCCCGCAAGCGGCTATAACTACTGCGACATTATCCCCGCAGAGCCCGATGACAGCGGCACCTTCAGGCTCACCTACGACATAACGAATATGGCAGGCTTCAGCGTGACCGTAACCGACCGCGCATTCAACGAGGTCAGCTTCCGCTCGGAGAGCTCCACACCCATCGACACCTTCATAGAGGGAATGTGGAAGTGCATAAACGACTCTGATGAGCACGACTACTACTATGAGTTCCACGACGACGGCACGCTCAGGATAATAGACACCTACAACAACGAGCCGTATACGCTGAAATACACCGTGGAGGGCGATAAGATCACCCTCGACTCCGAAGGTAATATCACCGAGGGTACGATAAGATGGTTCGGTCCCTACACTGCACAGATAATATACTCGGGCGGAAAATGGACGGAAATGCTTTCGTTTGACACCCGTGCCTTCGCAGACAAGGAGGTGACCTTCTTCTCGGACGAAGAGCTCATGGACCTCGCCCGCAGCTACTACGCGAATGAGCACGGCGTCAAGCCCGAATTCGCGAGGGCGGTATTCAACATGGAGGACTATTCCATATCCGTATCCGTCTACGACTACAATGACGGCAAGGAGGAAGTACGTGACGTGTACACCGTCTCGCGCGAGACGGGCATAGGCGTCGATATCGACGGCGACCGCGTCGACCTCAAGACCTGCTCGCGCCTCGACAAGATAGGCGTGTGGAGCGCCTATACTCCCACGTTTGACCTGAACATGGCGCGCTACTTCAACATCATCTCAGTCGCCGGCGACACCGTAAGCGGCGTTTACGCTTACCAGTCCGACGGCATCGAGCACGAATTCATCTGCACCTTCGTCAGAGATACGGCAGTATTCTCGTTCGATTCCTATCAGGATGCGGGCAAGCCCTCGCGGACTGCCAGAATGACCTCGCAGGCTCCGGGCAAGCTCGAGCTCACATGGGACAACGGCTTCTACGAGGAGCTCACCTACCACCCATTCACGTACGAGATAAGCGAGCTCGGCTTCCTCACGAACGGCAGGCTCATCGAGCTCACGCGCGGACACTTCGCGAAGACCACCTTCACCGAGCCCGATAGGCTCGACGTGGTATACACGGGAATTGAGGATCTCGCGGAGGTGAGGATATATATGAAGGACGCGGAGGGCTTCGAGGACTGGATAGAGGTATACACCGTCGACATCTACACGGGCAAGGGTCACAACTCGGACGGTATGGCAGTTGACCTGCTGAACGATTTCAAGGAGACGTATACGCTCGGAGACGTCAACGAGGACGGCAAAATTGACGCCAAGGATTCCTCAGAGATACTCGTCTACTACGCGAAGGTCTCCACAGGCGGGGAGGGCGACCTCTCCGACACGCAGAAAACCGCGGCAAACGTCAACGGCGACGGCAAGATCGACGCCAAGGACGCCTCCGCGATACTCGGCTACTACTCCTACACCTCCACGGGAGGCACAGCGGGACTGGGCGAGTACCTGCACTCATCGAAAGCAGCATAACTATCGGCGGCTCAGCGCCGCAAAAGGAGCATTCCCATTGCAGAAAATCATTTTCTTTGACATCGACGGCACCCTCATCACCGAGGACGCCCGCCGCATCATCCCCGACAGCACCCGCCGAGCCGTCGCGCTCGCTCGTGAGAACGGCTGTCTCACCTTCATAAACACAGGGCGCACGGAGTTCAACGTCAGCCCGCAGGTACGCGAGCTCGGCTTTGACGGGCTCATCTGCGGGTGCGGCACCTATATCGAATTCGGCGGCGAGGTACTGCTGTACAACGCCCTCACGCAGGAGCACTGCCGCAGGACTGCCGCTATCCTGCGCGAATGCGGGGTCACTCCCGTGTACGAGCACAGGGACGGCTACTTCTTCGACCGCCTCGCCGTCCGCAACGCCGACCTCGAGGACTTCCTCGTCTCCTTCGTCGAGGAGGGTATAAACATCGACAGGCAGGTCTCCGACCCCGAATTCATCTACGACAAGTTCGTGATATGGGAGAACCCGAGCGCCGATATGGAGCGCTTCCGCCGCGAGATAGGCAGGGACTACGAGATGATAGACCGCGGTCACGGCTTCTGGGAGAACGTGCCGCGCGGCTTCTCGAAGGCGACGGCTATGGAGTTCATAATGGAGCGGCTCGATATCCCGCGCGAAAACTCCTACGCGATAGGCGACAGCATGAACGACCTGCCTATGCTCCTCGCCGCCGAACACAGCATAGCAATGGGCGGTGCGGAGGTCATCTACCCCTACGTCTCGTACATCACGACTCCCATCGAGGAGGACGGCATATACAACGCCCTCGCACACTTCGGACTCATCAAGCCCGATTGACAAATGCGGGCAAAAATGCTATACTTGAATCAGCCACAAACCAAGGAGGTACGCATATGAAAGCACTCATCGTCGTCGATATGCAGAACGACTTCACCACGGGCGTGCTCGGCAATCCGCAGACCGCCGCAGTCGTGAAGAACGTCACGGACACGATAAAGAAATTCCGCAAGGACGAGCCCGACGGTCTCATCATCGCCACGCTCGATACCCACTTTGAAAACTACTCCGAGACGCAGGAGGGCAGGAATCTCCCCGTTCCCCACTGTATCAAGGGCACGGACGGCTGGCAGATAGTCCCCGAGGTAAAGAAGGCGCTCGGCAAAGACTGTATCTACGCGGAGAAGCTCACGTTCGGCAAGTACGACCTCCCCGACCTCATCGGCACGGACGCCGACATCGAGGAGTTCATCGTCATCGGCGTGTGCACTGATATATGCGTC
>JAUMVH010000101.1 GCA_030530245.1 Ruminococcus sp. | reverse complement strand
GAGCACTTCACAGCGACGGGTCTCGAAGCCATACGCGCGGGCAAGGTCGGCGCGGTGCTGCTGGCGGGCGGACAGGGAAGCCGCCTCGGCTTCGACCACCCCAAGGGGATGTACAGGATAGGTATCGACCGCGAGCTGTACATCTTCGAGTGCCTTATCAATAACCTGCTCGAGGTCACGAGGCAGGCGGGCGCGTGGGTGCCGCTGTTCATTATGACGAGCGTCGACAATATCAAGGAGACGCGCGAGTTCTTCGTGGCTCATGATTTCTTCGGCTACAGCGGCGACAACGTGTGGTTTTTCGTGCAGGAGCAGCTCCCCACGGTCGATACCAACGGAAAGCTCATGCTCGCGGGCGAGGGGACTATCTCCACGGCTCCGAACGGCAACGGCGGCTGGTACGCCTCTATGGCGAAGACGGGTATGCTCAAAATCGTGCAGAACGCGCATATCGAGTGGCTGAACGTTTTCGCGGTAGACAACGTTCTCCAGCGGATAGCCGACCCGTGCTTCATCGGCGCGGTGATAGAGTCGGGGAAGGTCTCGGGCGCGAAGGTGGTCGCCAAGGCTGACCCGAACGAAAAGGTCGGCGTGCTCTGCCTCGAGGACGGCAGACCGTCCATCGTCGAGTACTACGAGATGACCGACGAGATGATAAACCGCCGCGAGCCCGACGGCACGCTGTCGTACAACTACGGCGTGATACTCAACTACCTCTTCCGCGTGGACAAGCTCAACAGGACGCTCAAGGTGAAGCTCCCGCTCCACCGCGCGTTCAAGAAGATAAAGTACATGAACGCCGACGGCGAGATAATAAAGCCCGAGGAGCCGAATGCGTACAAGTTCGAGACTCTTGCGCTCGATATGGTTAAGCTGCAGGAGGACTGCCTCGCATATGAGGTCGACAGGAACAGGGAGTTCGCACCCGTGAAGAACAAGACGGGCGTGGATTCGGTGGATTCGGCGCGCGAGCTGCTGAGGCTCAACGGCGTCGAGCTGTAAATGATGCGAACAGACCCGTTAATGAGCGGGTCTGTTTTTGTTTGCAGCCGAGTTGACATCTAAGGTCAATAGTGCTATAATTGTAAGGTGATTGAATATTCGTTCCGTCAGGAACGTTATACCTATACTATGACATTTATCAGGAGGAAAAATCAATGAAGCTGGAAGATTACAAGCTGTTTACGGTCGGACCGACTCAGATGTATCAGAGCACGCTCGAGGTAAGGTCTAAGGTCGTTCCCTATTTCAGAACGCCCGAATTCTCGGAGCTCATGCTCGAAAATGAGGCACTCATAAAGAAGCTCCAGTTCGCACCGAGCGACGCCAAGGCGGTATTTTTGACCTGCTCGGGAAGCGGCGCCATGGAAGCTACCGTTATAAACTGCTTTGACAAAAACGACAACCTGCTCGTTATCTCGGGCGGTACCTTTGGCGAGCGCTTCGAGAAGATTTGCGAGATACACCATATCCCGTTCACGGCGCTCAAGCTCGGAGCCGACGAGGAGCTCAAAAGGGAGCATTTCGCGCAGTTCGAGGGCAAGGACTTCACGGGCCTGCTCGTCAACATCGACGAGACCTATACGGGTCAGCTCTATGATATCCGCATAATCAGCGAGTTCTGCAAGCGCAACAAAATGTACCTCGTTGTAGACGCGATAAGCTCGTTCCTCGCCGATGAGTACAATATGGATATGTACGATATCGACGCTACAATCGTCAGCTCGCAGAAGGGTCTGTGCCTCGCGCCGGGACTCTCGGTAGTTACGCTCAGCCCCCGCATGGTCAGCAAGATAGAGGCTAATAACGTAGAGTCGCTCTACTTCGATTTCAAGGACTATTTCCTCAATATGAAGAGGGGACAGACTCCCTTCACTCCCGCTGTCGGCGTCTGCTTCGAGCTCAATGATATGCTCCATAAGATAGACGACGAGGGTATCGACTCGAGACTCAACGAGGTTAGGAGCCGCTGTGAGCATTTCAGGAACAGCCTCAAGGGACTGCCTGTACACCTCCCGCCCTATCCTCTGTCGAACGCTATCACTCCCGTGCGCTTCGAGAAGGACATTGCTACGGATTTCTTCGCGTACCTCAAGGACGAGAAGCACATCATGGTCAATCCCGTAGGCGGCGAGCTCGGAAAGAGAAGCATCCGCGTCGCGCACGTCGGCGACCTCAGCTTCGAGGACTACGATAACCTCGTCGAAGAGATGAAGCAGTTCTTCGGAATGTGAGATATCAACACCCACACGTTCAGCGCAGGCAAGAAGGAGAAAGCCTATGGAGATGACATTAAAGAAGGAACTGCTCGAATTCTGCAAAGAGATAGCTCCCGAGGCGGAGTGCGTCTTCATGGACCCGAAGCAGGCGGTCTTTGAGGAGTGCGTCAAGATGAACTGCTTCTATTGCGGAAAGTACGGCAGGAACTGGAGATGTCCGCCGAATCTGCCCGATATCGACTACCCGAAGATGTTCTCGGAGTACGACGAGGGTATGTTCGTGGCGTTCACTTTTGATGTGACGAACAAGGCGCAGTACGAGAGCGTCAGAAACGAATCGAGCGTTACGCTCCACAAGGCGCTGCTGCAGATAGAGAAGTGGTTCTACGACCACAACAGCTCGACCGCTATCTCGTTCGGTGCAGGCTCGTGCAAGCTCTGCAAGGGCGGCTGCGGCAAGGAGCGGTGCAACAACCCCTATATGTCGAGAAGCCCGCTTGAAGCTACGGGAGTGAATATCGTGAAGACGGCGGCGAAGTTCGGGATAGATATAAAGTTCCCGACGCCCGAGAAGCTTATGAGGGTCGGACTTGTCCTGTGGCAGGATCCGATATTATAATGGAGGTCTAACAACAATGAAGTACATTTTTATGGTGGCAGGAAAAGGTTCAAGATTACAGCCCCTTACGTTCAAGCACCCGAAGTCGATGTATAAGCTCGACGAGAACACCACGCTCCTGCAGCGAATGGTGGGGCTCATCAAGAAGCACGACTCCGAGGCTGATATCGTGCTCGTGACAGGTCATATGCACAGGAGCATCGAGGAGCAGGTAGAGGGCGTGAGATATATATACAACCCGTTCTACGAGGTTACGAATTCGATAGCCTCGCTGTGGTTCGCGAAGGACGAGCTCGACGCCGACAACGTCGTGCTCATCGACGGCGATATCGTCATGGAGGACGACCTCGTCGAGAACGTGCTCTGCAAGCCCGTGGAGAAGCCGATAGTCCTCGTCGACAGCTCGATAAAGACCGACGGCGACTACAACGTCGAGGTCTCGGGCGACCAGGTGCTCGTAATGAGCAAGGAGCTCGACAGCTACTACGGCGAGTACGCGGGAGTTACCCTCCTCGACCGCGAGAGCGCAAGGCTTATGAAGGCGGAGATGGAGAGCATGGTCGAGGACGGCTACTACGACCAGTGGTACGAGAATGCACTCGTACAGCTCATCTTCAAGAACGACTTCAAGCTCTACTACATCGACATCACCAACTACGACTGGACGGAGGTAGACTCCGTGAACGACCTCCTTCTCGCAAAGCGTATACATACGCAGGAGAATACAGAGGGCTGAGATGAGCAAAGCTGTCAGGGTCATAACATACGGAACGTATGATATGCTCCACTACGGACATATACGCCTGCTCGAGAGGGCAAAGGCGCTCGGCGACTACCTCATCGTGGGTATCACCTCGGACGATTACGACAAATCGCGGGGCAAGATTAACCTACAGCAGTCGCTCATGGAGCGCATCGAAGCCGTCAGAGCCACAGGCATTGCAGACGAAATAATCGTCGAGGAATACGACGGACAAAAGATCGACGATGTGCAGAGATACGATGTTGACATTTTCGCGATAGGCTCGGACTGGGCGGGCAAGTTCGACTACCTCAGCCAGTTTTGCAGGGTGCAGTACCTCGACAGGACAGAGGGCGTTTCGAGCTCGGCTATCAGAGCCTCCAAGCGCAATATCAGGCTCGGGCTTGTCGGCGACGGCAAGAACGCCATAGTTTCCAAGTACGTCAACGAGAGCAAGCTCGTGAACGGTCTGGACATCGCGGGCATTGTGTCGGACCGCGGCTCCGACGGCGAGGGTATCGGCGATATACCGCGCTTCGGGAGCTATTCCGAGCTCCTCGCAAACTGCGACGCGGTGTACATAATCTCCAAGCCGACAGAGCATTACAAGCAGATACGGCAGGCTCTCGAGTGCGGCAGGCACGTGCTCGTCGAGTCGCCTATAGCCACGAAAAAGGAAGAGGTCGAGGAGCTGCTCGCCTTCGCAAAGGAGCGCGGACTCGTCCTCATGGACGCGATAAAGACCGCCTACGCCACAGCCTATAACAGGCTGCTGCTCATCGCAAAGGAGGGCAAGATAGGCGACGTGATATCCGTCGAGGCGACCTGTACGAGCCTGCGCGATATCGGGAGCGCCGATATCCCCATGGCGTGGAACAGTATATGCGGCTGGGGTCCCACGGCGATGCTGCCCGTATTCCAGATACTCGGCACCGACTATACAAGGTCGCAGATAACGACGCTGTTCAAGGACAGCGCCAATTCCTTTGACCTGTTCACGCATATCCATTTCAGCTACGAGAAGGCTGTCGCTACCATCAAGGTGGGTATGGGCGTGAAGTCTGAGGGCGAGCTCATAATATCGGGCACCAAGGGCTATATCTACGTTCCCGCGCCGTGGTGGAAGACCGATTACTTCGAGACCCGCTTCGAGGATCAGAGCGACAACAAGCGCTACTTCTACCAGCTCGACGGCGAGGGCATAAGGTACGAGCTCGTGGCGTTCGTCAAGGAAATAGAGGCGCCGAGGTCCTACTCGTACATCAGTCCCGAGGTGTCCGCCTCCATCGGACGCGTCATCGGCGACTTCTACGCGGGGACGGATATGGTCGTCATCTGACGTGCAGAAACAGAGGAGGGGACGGAGTTGTCCGAGCTCGATAGCATAATAGCAAATGCGGAGGTCATACGCACTAAGCGCAGAACTATCGCACTCCAGATAGCTGCGGACGGTCACCTCATCGTGAGGTCGCCGCTCCGACTGCCCAACAGGGACATAGCCGCCTTCATCGACAAGAACCGCGGGTGGATAGAGAAGCACGCGGCGAAGGTCGCACGCACGAACAGCGAGCTTGCGAAGCTCGAGCCGTATACTGCCGCGGACATCGAGGCTATGGCTCAGCGCGCATTACAGGTCATACCCGAGCGCGTGAAGCTCTATGCGGCGGAGCTCGGGGTCACCTACGGCAGGATAACGATACGCAACCAGAAGACAAAGTGGGGGAGCTGTACCGCCAAGGGCAACCTCAACTTCAACTGCCTGCTCATGGATGCACCGCCCGAGGTGCTCGATTCGGTGGTAGTCCACGAGCTCTGCCACCGCCTTCATATGGACCACTCGAAGGCGTTCTATGCCGAGGTCTACCGCGTCTTCCCCGACTACGACAGGTGGGACAGGTGGCTCAAGGACAACGGCCCGCTGCTTATCAAGCGAATGCAGGCGGGCAGAACTAATGAATAACAGCTATATTTGTACAGAGGCGATTGTATATTGAGGAGGACCCTTTTGAAAAAGGGCTCCTCCTCAAACTCCTCTCTGAAAACTTCCAACTTAAATTTTTGCCCCATAGGGTGCTCAAAAAAACGAAAGAACCTGCGCTTTGCTGTTCTATCGGGAGTACCCTATGGGGCAAAAATTTGGGCTAAAAGTCTTTGGAAAGGGGCTCGGGGAAGAACCTTTCTTCAGAAAGGTTTTCCCCGATAAATAACCGCCAATTGTACAGGTATAGCTGCTATTCATTATTCCTGTCCGAGAAATTCGCGCACCTCCGCGAGCCTTTCCCTCGCGGCTTTCCTGCCTATGCGGTAGACCTCGAGTAGCTTGTCCATATCGTGCTCGACGTGTCCTATCGGGAGCTTCTCGGGCGGCGCGATAACGAGCGCTCTGCCCGCTTTTTCGGCGGCGCTTATGTAGCGGAGCTCGTCGTTGTACATCTTCGGGCGCTCCTCTAAGGCGCGGACGAGCTCGGGGTACTTCCTGCCGTAGCGGAGCTTCACGAGCCCGAGTGTGCGGCTTTGCGTCTTTACGAAGCCGCGCGGCTGTGTGAGAATAACTACGTTCCTCTCGCAGCCCGTGCTCTCCATGAAGCGGAGCGGGATAGAGTCCGAAATGCCGCCGTCGAGGAACTCGCGCCCGCCTATCTCGACTCTGCGCGAGACGAGCGGCATCGAAGCCGGTGCGCGTATCCATTCGAGGTCGTCGCCCTTTGCCGTGCGGCAGTTGTGGTAGACCGCCTTGCCTGTGTTTATGTCAGTCCCGACCACGTAGAACGTCATCGGGTTCGCTTCGTATGTCTCGTTGTCGAAGATGTCGAGCTTCTCGGGAATGGTGTGGTAGCAGAACTCCGCGCCGAACATATCGCCCGTGTGAATGAGCGAGCTCCAGCTGCAATAGCGCTTCTCGCTGCGGAAGCGGAGGTTGTAGCGTATGGCGCGCCCGTTCTGTCCCGACTTGTAGTTGCAGCCGAAGCACGCGCCTGCGGAGACTCCCACCGAGCTGTCGAATGTGATCCCGTTTTCCATAAGCACGTCGGTCACACCTACCGTGAAAAGACCGCGCATAGCGCCGCCTTCCATTACAAGACCGTATTTCATATCGCAGTCCTCCAATAAAAAACTAATATTAATTATATAACAAAACCGAGCGGTTGTCAATAATTGCAGGGGCGAGTTCCGCTCGCCCGCATGAAAGCGGTGCTATCAGGGCGGACACGCGGGTCCGCCCCTACTGAGCTCTGAGTTCTCGCATTGTGATTGACAACACGCCTCAAATATGATAGAATAAAGCTACTGACTGCATTAAGGAGAAAGCTATGGAGATAATACTTGCATCGGCTTCGCCGCGCAGGCGTGAGCTGATGAGATACATAACCGCTGACTTTACGGCTGTCTCGCTCGACTGCGATGAGACCCTGCCGCCCGATATCGACCCCATGCAGGCTTCTGAGTACCTCGCGAATCTGAAAGCAAATGCGGCGGCGGAAAAATACCCCGACGCAGTGGTCATCGGCTGTGATACGACGGTCATATGCGAGGGCGACATACTCGGCAAGCCCAAGAGCAGGGAAGAGTGCATGGCAGTGATGGAGCTGCTTTCGGGGCGCACACACCAGGTCGTGACGGGCTGTTCTATTATGTACAGGGACAATGCTGCGTCTTTCTCGGAGGTCACCGACGTGACCTTCCGCGAGCTGTCCGACGCCGAGATAGAGGCGTACGCCTCCACCGACGAGCCCTACGACAAGGCGGGCGGCCACGGCATACAGGGCAGGGGCTCGGAGCTGATATACGGCATTGACGGCGACTTCTTCAACGTCGTGGGACTGCCCGTGACCCGTCTTTTTCAGGAACTGAAAAAATTTATGAGAAGCATAAAGGAGAATTGATATGAACTCAACTGCATTCCACAACGCGGATATACTTATCCCCAACGAGACCGTTGATATGAGCAAGTGGGCGGTCATCGCCTGCGACCAGTACACGAGCGAGCCCGAATACTGGGACGCTGTTACCGCCGAGGTGGGCGGAGCTCCGTCGACGCTCAGCCTTATCCTCCCCGAGCTCTACCTCGAGGACAGCGACGTCTCCGAGCGTATCGGCAATATCCACTCGGCTATGGACAAATACATCGCGGACGGCATTTTCACCGAGTACAAGAACGCTATGGTCTACGTTGAGCGCGTGCAGAGCAACGGCATAGTCCGCAAGGGACTCATCGGCGCGATAGACCTCGAAAAGTACGATTTCTCCAAGGGCAGCACGTCCGAGGTGCGCGCTACAGAGGCTACCGTCATCGAGCGCATACCTCCCCGAATCAAGGTCAGGAATGGCGCTCCTCTCGAGCTCCCGCACATAATGATACTCATCGACGACCCCGAGGATACGGTCATCGGTGCGCTCGACAAGAGCTCGATGAAGAAGCTCTACGATACAAAGCTCATGCAGAACGGCGGCAGCATAAGCGGCTACCTCGTTGACGAGGCGGCGCAGGAGAGGATAGACGCCGCGCTCTGCGCACTCGCAGACCCCGACACCTTCAACGCGAAGTACGGTCTCAGCGGTCAGCCTGTGCTGCTCTACGCTATGGGCGACGGCAACCACTCCCTCGCGACGGCAAAGGAGTTCTACGAGCAGCTGAAAAAGGCGAATCCCGACAAGGACCTCTCGAACCACCCCGCACGCTATGCGCTCGCGGAGATAGTCGACCTACACAGCGATGCGCTCAAGTTTGAGGCTATATACCGCCTTGTATACGATGTTGACTGCGACAGGCTCATCGCGGGCGTGACCGAGTCGCTCGGACTTTCAGAGGAGCCGTCTTCGCAGTGGGTGGACATCGTCTGCCGCGGCAAGGAGAAGAAGCTCTACATCCACAACGCGACCTCGAACCTCTCGGTAGGCTCGCTGCAGAACTATCTCGACGGCTATATCAAGGCAAACGGCGGCAAGATCGACTATATCCACGGCATCGGGAACGTCAAGGCTCTCGCGGAGAAGCACGACGGTATCGCGTTCATTCTCCCCGATATGGATAAATCCGAGCTCTTCCCGACCGTTATCAAGGACGGTGCGCTCCCGCGCAAGACCTTCTCGATGGGACACGCCGACGACAAGCGCTTCTACATCGAGGCGAGAAGGATAACGGAGTAAGTTCGCAGGAGCAGTCAAGTTAGAACTGTATAACCAAATCCCTGACCATTTATTGCGGTCAGGGATTTTTTTCTTGACAAATATGTAACGGTGTGATAGAATATATCTGTACTAATACGGCTGATACAGTAAATGACCGACAGCCATTTATACAGCAATATTACACAGTATTACAATTATGTAATGTTACGTCAAAATATTGACAAATGATATCGTGTGTGATATAATTGTCAATATCAGGATGAAAGGAGTATTGTTCATATGAACAAAAGTATTATTTTGAGAACTGCTGCCGCTTTATCCATATCTGCGGCATTGCTTTGCGGCGCGGCTTCGTGCGGCATGAGCGACCTTCTGAACGTGCCCATGACCACCTATACGGTCGAGCACACCGACGTTGAGAACTTCATCAGCGTTTCGGGTACGGTAGAGGGCTCGAATATCGTAAAGGTCACAAGCGACCTCACGGCTAAGGTCAAGACCCTCAACGTAGGCGTCGGCAGCGCTGTAAAGGCGGGCGACGTGCTCTGCGTCTTCGACGACACCGACTACCGGGAGCAGTACGATAAGCTCAAGGAGAGCGCAGATACGTCTCAGGAGAGGCTCGACAGCTTCCACGAGAAGAATCAGCGTGCGCTTCAGGAGGCTAAGAATCAGAAGACCGACCTCCTCCGCAAGGCTCAGCGTGCGATAGACAGCGCTGTTTCCGCGAGAGATTCGGCTTATTCCAAGTATAACAGGCTCGGCACGGAGGTCGATGAGGCTTACGCTGCGTATTACGCCGAGGAGGACAACGCGGCTGCCGATCTCCTCTATAAGGAGTACGTTGCTCTGAAGGAGCAGTACGACACATTCGGCGAGTCCCTCAGCCAGTACGACGAGGCTGTACAGTCCGCGCGCGACGCCTACAACGACACCTCGAAGTCCGCTGACGCCGCCATACAGGCGGCTCAGGAGGCTATCAACGACGAAAAGTTCAACAAGGATACGACCGTTCAGGACCAGCTCGACAAGCTCAAGGAGAGCATCGACAAGTGCACGGTAACGGCTCCCAAGGACGGCATCATCACCGCCCTCAACATCGCGGAGGGAAGCTTCCCGACCACAGACGCACTCATGACTATCGAGGACACGACTGCCCTCAGGATAAACGTTTCCATCAACG
>JAUMVH010000100.1 GCA_030530245.1 Ruminococcus sp. | reverse complement strand
GAGGTTACCCGAGCTGTCCCATACCAGTGGGAAGAATCTGTCCGCCTGAATAAACTGCGTCGTCAGCTCAGAGCCATACGCTATTGGCTTGATGATGAGGCTCCCCTTTGCGACTCCATACTCAACAAAGCGCCGCATCTTGGGAATGAGCTTTTGGAGCTCATCGGACAGAGCCTCCGAACCTTTTACCTCGCCTGTGAGCTCTATTGTGATAAGCCGCCCGACTTCCGAGGAGATTGCGGAGGCGAGCCCTGCACTTTTTGTTTGGCTATTATTCCACGGAGCCGAGCCGCGATACATTCTCGCCCATAGGTCAATTGCCTGCGCAGTCGCCGAGCTGTACAGGTAGTCTCCAAGCTCTTTTGCTACTGCTGCATACATCGCATTATATCGCATTTCCTGCCTCCTTACTCGTATTTGATGAATTTACTGATATCGCGCTCGAAGGTATACTCAAACGCGTCGAGGGTATCTATATCGCTTGTACCGTCGTCGAGACGGACGTCTGATGTGAGCTCCTTTGGATTCCACACAGCTGTGCAGAGAGCGTCCTTCAAACTCTCACAGCCTGTATCAAGCATATAAAAGCGCCCCTGCGCCATAAGGCGCTGAGCGCATCGTATACGGTCGTTTATCGTTGTTTTCAAGGCGTTCTCAATTCTCAGCCAGCCGAGACCGTTCTTTCTTGCCGAGGACTTCAAGCCGAGTATAAGTGTCTGCTCGGCGCTGTCGCAGTATACAGCGTCAGGCGTGCCGAACATCATTATCACGCGGCGAACGAAGTCACAGAAGAGTACTCCGAGCTTCTCAGGGTCAATCTCTATCTGCTGCCCCTTGTCGTTCTTGCAGGCAATCCGCTCCGAAAGCAGACCGTAAAGAGTATTATAGCCTCGGTCTGAACCCGTGCAGACAAAGGTATGCGCTGAGCCACTGCCGCCAAAATCGACGCCAATATACAGGCGGCTCAACTCAGGCTTTGTGGATATCAGCATACGCTTTTCCGAGGACATATCGTCGGAAAAGAGGCGGTATATGATACCCTCTGCTGCTACCCAGTGCCCGAGGATAAGGCGGTCGAAGTCTACGGACCCGCGGTACTCGTTTTCCATATTCCTGACGACCTCGGCTTCGATGAAGGGGTTGTCATATATCGTGTATTCCTGCACATAGCGGTCGATACCTTCTTTTTTGTACAGAAACTCGTAAAACCAATGGTGAGGATTGTCGGGATTGCAAGTGCCGTCGAATCGGCTGTAGGGCTTATCAAGACGGGACTCGAGCATTTTGAATACGCCTTTATGCCATGTCACGACCTCGTCGCCGTAGCAGTATTTGACCGCCATACCTCGTATTTTGTCAACTGCTGAGATCTTGTCAGCACCGAGACAGCAGACAGGCTCGCCGAACATATATGCAACGTTGTCGCTGTTGATGTTGCTGACAAGGCTTGTCCCCCAAATGTTTTGGAGCGGATATATGATATTGCGCTGTAGCGTCCCCTGTGTGTGACCGAGCATTACGTTGAGTCCGTCGAGTCCTCTGACCGCGCGTATACGCTTCGGGATAACGAAGTAGTCCATATAGGTCTTACCCGAACGTGCCGCTCCCGTCTTGACGTTCCAGCGGTGCACAGCCTTGCTGAAGTATTCCAGTTGCTTTGCGCTGAACATCAGAAGCCGCCCTCTATCTTTCCGAGCACCTCGTCGAGCTTGTCGAGAGCCGCGCTATTGTCAGCTCCCGAGGTGAACAGTCCAAGGTGCTTTCCGAGAAGCTCGAGAGCCTTGACCTTGTCATATGTCGTCACCTTTGTGCCGTACTTGCCGTTCTCGATGCCCGAGATCGTCTTTTTGGCATCTTTGTCGAGCTGGTCAGTCGGAGTGAAGGTCACAACTCCGCCGTCCTCTATCTGTGCGATAGCCGTTCTGTCGGAAAAAGCAATAGCAGCAAGCTCTGCAAGCACCCTATCCGCCGTTATCTCGGTGCGTTTTGAGCGTTCGTTCATAAGCTCCTGCAAATATTCCTGTGCTTCAACTTTTTTCAACAGCCTTTGTCCTTGTGCATAGGCTGTTTTTTCTTTATATCCTGCCCTTATTGCCGCCTGCGTAGCATTTAGGTCGATGAGGTATTCCTCACAGAACCGTTTTTGCTTATCCGTCAGCTTTGCCATGACCTCACCGTCCTTTCACACATAACAGAAATACCCCGACAACTGTCGAGGTACTTCGTCTGAAAAAATTTAGGAGTATGAAAAAATGAAATACTCTTTGGTGCCCTGCCGCCGACGTGAACGGCAGGCAGGACATAAGGAGAGTGGCGGTCGGAAGGGTGGAACCGACCGCTACAGAAACAAAAAAAGATGTGTAGAACAAAAGAAAGGAAACAACATGAAACCGCGGCGGAAAGGCGGAGGCAACTGCGGAAGGATGTCGCGACCGCAGTATAAAGCCATGCCTCTTATTTCCGCCTGCTTTCATATTACTACTATATCACATCAAAAGAGGCATTACAAGGCACGAGAGGGCACAGTTTTTCAATTGCCTGCTTCTGCTTCTTCCTCACCGTCCTCGGCGCATAGTGCATAGATTCCGCCGTTTCCTCTATCGTCTCAAAGAGCAGGTACCTATGTATCAACACAGATTCAAGGTCGAAGTCCTTCAGTAGCGAGATAGTGTTCTGAATCTTCTCGACCGCGTCAACGGCTTCGGCTCTCTGCTGCTCCACCTTCTCTTCAAGCTCGGCAAGCTTCAGGAGAGCGTTTTCCGTGCCGTTTTTGCCGCCGTCAGTCTTGCCAGTGTCATTACCGTCCCAATTGATTGAGAGCCCCTGTGCGCGCTCCCTGTGCCTCTGCACGAGCATATCGAGAGCCTTAATTTTCTTATCTGCGTAAAATGCTGAGTTGAGCCACCGCCTGAGCTCGAGCTCGTTCATAGTTGTCACCTTACCACCTCCACGTAGTAAATATCCTGATTAAGTCCGCGCCGCTTGATGTACGCGAGTGCATCGAGCCTGTCCCTGAACTCTCGTATACGGAAGAGCGTCGCGTGTATGTAGGTGCCCGTCTGTGCGTTACGGATCCGGAAGTGAGCTCCGGGAGGGTCACTGAACATCTTCATCGTCATTGTCCTCTCTTTCCGTTCTGCCTGCGCAGAAAGCGAAGCACATCAACAAAAAGGTCACTCCTGCCCCTGCGAATGCGCCTGCAAAAAACACTGTTATGCTACTCATGGATGCCTCCTAATCGATATACGTCGGGATAGCTGGGAGCCACATTTTCGGGTTGAAGTTAATGTAATAGTGATACTCGTTTACGTCAGTCATTTCAAGGTCCTCAACAATATATGTCACATTATCCGACAGACCGATTATCTGCTTGTTGTAACAACCTTTTTCATATTCTGTAATAATCTCTAACTGATTATCTGTCGTATCAGCTATTATCGAAGCACGTCCCTCCATCTGGAAAAGTGTATCACCAGTAATGCAGTCAATTACTGTGATTCTTCGATAGCAATTGAAGTTGTCAGCCTCCTCGGCTAAATTATACCTTACTGTCTCAGCTTCTGAGCAGGCTGTAGCGCTTGAAGCTGTAATTAAAACTATTGCACTTAATGCCGCTATTTTAGAATACATTATTCACCCTCCTATTCCATACATCTCTTGCCTTTTCATACGTATCATAGGATTCTGTCCGAATCAGGCACTCGGAACAAAGGATAAGTTTCCGCGCTCCGTCGTAGTTCATCTGTGCCCTACCACCACAGCACGGGCACGGTTTCAGTTCTTTTTCAGCCATTAGTATTCACCTCGCAGAATTAAGTCCCTGGCAACAAGATACATTTTCACTGACATACGATATCTTTTCCACGGCGCACAGTATGTGCTCGCCTCCATTACTCTGATTACATCAATACACGTTTTCATCGTCAGCCTCCTTTGGTGATTCCGGAAGTGGTTGCCAGTGAGTGACTTCCCAGTGAAGTACAGGGCAACTGACGTGTCCAATGTCATTGACTTTCAAGAACCAAAATTCTCCGTGTGCAAGTGCTCCAAGAAAATAGCCATGCCCTTCGCCGGTCGTGCTCCTCGCATAGCATAGCACAAGTATGTTTTCTTCCGGCAGTCTATCCTTAACGCTTATCCACTGATTCACAGGCTGTATCTTCACAGGCTCTTTTTCAACGTAAGGTTTTTGTTTCTTTAAGCTTTCGGTGAAGATTTCGTGTTTGCGCTTTTCAGCTTCGTCATATTCTTCTGGGCTATTATAGCCGTAGAATTTCGCTATATCATAACGTGTCATTCTGCATCACCGTCCCTCATCATCTGCCTCCTCGGGTTCGTAATCCTCGCCGTCAGGAGCACCATACCAACCTGTGAGGAAGTCGATATTTGCTTTCCCGAATTTCATAACTCCGCCGCCTTTGCCGTGTGCATATCCTGTATGTTCGTGACGGTTCTGCATTTCAGCAAGCTGTCTGTCAGTCATGTTGCGGACAATGTCGCCATGCGTAGGTGTATAGTCTTCGGTTGTCCTGCCTTTGGCACAATAAAACGTCGGTGAGTGCTCATAAAAGCACATCGTGTGGTTCTCTATGTATGCAAGAGGACACTCGGGAGAATTATCAAGTATACAGTCCTTACAACGTATCACTTTCATTTCCTTGCTCCTCCCTTATCCTCTCGAGCTGACGGTCAAGCTTCCGCTGTATCTCAGCATCGACCTTCTCGGCTCCGAGGTACATCCGTATCTGCTGAGCCATAATGAGCACGTCCGCGACCTCGCTTATCAGATCGGACATCTTCTCGGCGTAGACCTCCGCGGAGCTGTCGGCAGCTCTCTCGACCTTGCAGACCGCCTTTATAGCTTCGGCACATTCCTCCGCGAATACTTGTCGCTGCTGCCCGAAGGTGTAATTCGCAGTGATCCGCTCGAGCTTATCGTTCACGTTCTGCTGCTCTCGCAACTCTTTGAGCTCAATATCATACTCTGATATCTCCGTTCTCAATCGCTTGATGTATGCCTCTATCTCAGGCTCGGTGAGCCATCTTCCGTCTATGTACATATTCTTTTCCTCCTCTTAGTTCCTCGTCAGCTTATCAAGTCCAACGATACTCACAGAATTCTGCTGCATTGTGTCCTGTATCTCCGCCTCGTAGTAGAATTTACCTCGCTCTGAGAGCCGGATGATACAGCCGGTAAGGATATACTCACCGTCGCAGAATAACCGTCCATCCTTGAATCTGACCCGTTTTCCAAGTGCAGCCTTTGCCTCGCTTATCTCCATATTACATCTCCCTGATCGGTATGATCTTGATATAAATGCCCGGCGTTTCCGCCCAGAACTTTTCAACTATCTCAGAGCAGACAAGTTCATCATCCAGCCAGAAGCCGACCAATGTCATCATATCCTTGAGGATCTTCTGAAGATTATCGGTATCGGGTTTAGTGCAGCGGTATGCACCGTCGGGGTGACGTCCTCTCGGGAAGCACCACTTTACGATCAACCTCACGCCCTCGTGATATGGTCCCATTATCCTATGCTTGTACAGCTCGCCTATCAGCTTCTCCTTTGCAGCCTTGACCTCATCGGGGTCATAGAACTGTGGCTTGCCGTTCTGCACTCTGACCTTGTGCATCTGTCCCGTCACTGTCGGCGGTATCATAGGCATAAAGAATTCAGTCATCATCTCACTCCTTTCGCCGCAGGTGAGTGCGGGATTTATTTTTGGATATATACAAGGGGCAGAGACAAGCCCCTTGTATATTTATGAAATAAATATAGTTTGTCTGTCCCTCGGACAAAATCGGGGTTTTGCCCTTTTTGTCCCTCACAAGGACAGAATCGGTTAAACTCCCTTTTTGTCCCTGTTTCGTCCCCTTTCGGACAAAATTGGGGATTCTCCCTTTTTGTCCCTCTGAGGGACAACGGACAAAAATCAATTTTGTCCCTGTCCCTTTGACTGCTTTTTTCCTGTGTAGCTGTCGTCTATCCAGTAGCCACCATGCTCTTTCAAGCGTCTGCGTACAGTCTTTTCCGATACAGCCATGTACTCTGCAATGTCTGAGATCAATGCCTGACCGTCCTCATTTACAGCCGCACTGAATGCCGTTTCGATAGATGCCTTCCGCTCGTCAGCACGTTCCTCATTAGTCTTACGCTTCGGGAAATTCTTCTGCCATGTCTCATCTGGGTCGATATCCTTCAGCACGCCGGTACTGTCTGTACGGTGTATCGGGTAGTCGAACCATACGTTGACCACCGGGAACTTCGGGAACTCTCGCAGCGTGCCGTCGATACGCCATGCAGTCTGAGTCTGCACCTTCCGGATAGCTGCGTCGATATCTGTCTGCATAAGCTCGATACTGTTTCGCTGAAGGTGCTCTCCGCAGAGCTCCAGCATACGGCTGCGGCTCTGCTCATCGTCCTGAGAGACTGCCTCGCCGTAGCCGGTGCCCAGAAATCTGCCCAGCCACTCCCTGCACACACCGCAGACCGCCTTGTCCTCCTCCGTCTTGTGGAGCTGCTCAGATACCGGAAGCTCGATCATATCCAGCAGCGCATCCGGATCTCTTGCGAATACTCCGCTGCCGGACGCTCTGTCCATAGATCTCTTGCCGCCCTGTGAGCCCTTGCTGTGGTGGTGGCAGTAGATAACGGCACAGCTCGCTCCGGCGCACACACGGTCGAACTGATTGCAGAAATGAGCCATTTGCTCGGCGCTGTTTTCGTCACCGGTGATGACCTTGTATATCGGGTCGATGATGATAGCGGAGTAGCCTCGCTGCTTCGCTCTGCGTATCATAGAGGGCGCGAGCTTGTCCATAGGGACTGCCCGCCCTCGAAGGTTCCAGATGTCAATATTGCTGAGGTTCTTCGGCTCGATGCCCAGCGCCTTGTATACGTCCCTGATACGGTGCTTGCAGGAGATGTCGTCCAATTCAAGATTGACGTACCAGACCTTGCCCTGAGCGCATCGGAAGCCCATCCACTGCCGTCCCTCTGCTATTGCAATAGCCAGAGCGATGAGCGAGAAGGACTTTCCCGCCTTTGAGGGACCGGCAAGGAGCATCTTGTGTCCCTGCCTGAGAACTCCCTCGATGAGTGCCGGACGCAGCGGCGGTATATCCGCCCAGAAGTCGGCAGCGTTTTCTGCATCGGGAAGATCATCAGTGACCTCTTCGATATAGTCGCGCCATTCCTCGAAGGTAGCTTTTCCGGTGTTTGTCTCTATCAGATACTGCCGGTTTTCTCCACGCTGGAAGCCCGGCAGCCGGGTCAGCCGCGAAGGATTCTTGCAGCTGCGGTCAATGCGGAGACCGTTTTTCTCGCATACATCGAACAGATATGCAACGCGCTTGCGGTACTCCTCCCGGCTCTGAGCGTCGATGCGGACGATAGCGTGCAGAGACTTGCCGCCAGTGTGCGTGAGCGTAACGATAGGCAGCTCAAGGTCGTGCATGAGAGCGTTCTGCTGCTCAATAGGCAGGCTGTCCGACTCCACCAGCACATAGCGGTAGTCGGTGACGTTCTCGTCCTTAATGCCCTTGCCGTCCAGCGGATTTACACGTATCCACGCCCCTGCCCGCGGGTCTGCATCGCCGAGAACTGCCCCTATATCACCGCCGCATTTCTCCAGCTGGTCAATGATCTGTCCGGCAGTCCGGTCATAGTTGCCGCGGGTCGGCGAAAGCTTGCCTGTATCGTGATCCTCATAGACCGAGGTCACATAGCCAATATACTCCTCCGGCTCAAAGCGTGCCCGCAGATATGCTATTATTTCCTGCACCGGGTCGCGGGAGACCGGTTTTCTCACCGGCTCTGCCTCGCCCTCATAGGCGATAACGCCCTCGAAGTCGAGAAGCATATCGTCATCGCTGCTGCTAAAGAAGGACAGTCCCCGCTCCTTTGCCATTTGAACGATAGTGCCGGCGGTCACGGGTGTGTCGCTGCCCTTGAAGGTACGCCACTTTTTCTCGCATTCGCCCGCATGATAGCGGCTGTCAGCTCTGCTCCATTCGTCCCAGTCCTCGGCAGTGTAGCCCTCATGCTTCAGTGCCATTCCCACCTGAGTCCACTCGTCATAGCTCAGGTCAGAGGGCGGTATATGCTCCAATATCTCCAAAAGCGTCAAGCTTCCTTCACCTCCGGTATGTAGTTTTTAGGGTCTATCCCCGGCGGAACTCTTTTCCAGCCCTGCGCCGAGATCCTTGAGATCATTTTACTCGCTGCTTCAAAGCTCCAGTTTCCGACATGAATAAAACCGTATTTTTCCAGTCTGCGTATCTGCTTCGGCGTAGTCAGTCCGGCACTCTGCCTCTTCTCCAGACGGTCCAGCAGCAGCTTAGCCTTGCCTGCATTTTCTATCTCATCGGGGAATATCCCGCGCTTTTCCAGCGCGGCCTTCTGCTTATCCGTCGGCGGAGCACACTCCCAGCCAAACGCCGGAACGTACCCGGACAGGTCCTCCGCACATATCGACATTTCGTATTGCAGCGGATCCACAAGCTGCCGCTTGCGCTTCTTGCATTCTGCGAGCTTCGCAGCAAGTGCCTCCTCACGCTGAGCCTGTACCTCGTCGGATGCGGTCTGAGCTGCTTCCTCAATATCCGTTTCACAGCCTGCATTTTCCGCAAGGTCCTCGGTCATCTTCGCGGCGACCTCAGCGTTATCACAGATCAGATGTGCCGGTCTGCACAGCTCGTGCCGCTCGGTGTTCCAGAGAAAGTCCAGCAGTAGCAGATGATCCTTGCCCTCGCAGAGTCTTGTGCCTCGTCCGACCATCTGACAGTAGAGCGAGCGTACCTTTGTGGGTCTGAGTACGATAACGCAGTCCACAGACGGGCAGTCCCAGCCCTCGGTCAGAAGCATACTGTTGCACAAAACGTTGTACCTGCCGGAGTCGAAGTCCGCCAGCACCTCCGCTCTGTCCTCTGACTGACCGTTGACCTCAGCAGCCCGGAAGCCCTTGCTGTTCAAAATGTCCCGGAACTTCTGCGAGGTCTTGATAAGGGGTAAGAATACGACTGTCTTACGGGTCGCACAGTACTTCTGCATTTCGTCCGCTATCTGGTAAAGATACGGATCCAGTGCTGTGTCCAGGTCGCCGGGCTTGAAGTCTCCGGACTGTATACCTACGCCGGAGAGGTCCAGCTTCAGCGGTATTGTGACCGCCTTTATCGGTGAAAGATAGCCCTCCTTGATCGCTCTCGGGAGGGTATACTCATAAGCAAGAGAATTGAAAACTCTTCCCAGCTCACGCATATCGCAGCGGACTGGTGTTGCCGTGACTCCGAGCACACGAGCTCCCGAAAAATAACGGAGCACATTCTGATAGCTGTCTGATATAGCGTGATGTGCCTCATCTATGATTATCGTCTGGAAATAGTCCGGAGCAAATCTGTCGAGACGAGACTGCCGCATAAGCGTCTGGACTGAGCCCACTGTAACGCGATACCATCGGGAGAGACTGTCAAGGCAGCTCTGTTCTGCTTTTTCAGTCGAGCAGATAAGACCTGTTGCCGTTTTTATCTTGTCCGCTGCCTGGTCGAGCAGTTCTCCCCTGTGTGCAAGGATAAGGACCCGGTCACCCTGCCGGACCCTGTCCTCGCTTATCTTTGCGAATACTATGGTCTTACCGCAGCCGGTCGGCAGAACGAGGAGAGTTCGGCTGTTGCCTGACTCCCACTCGCTTTCGACTGCCGTCCGGGCTTCCTGCTGATAAGGGCGCAGTTCCATCAGAAGTTGCCTGCCGACCAGCTGCTGCCGGGTGTCTGTGGCGGCTGATAATTCTGCTGATACTGCTGCTGACCGTAACTCTGCGGCGGAGCCTGCTGAGGCTGCTGAGACTGCTGTTCATATCTCGGCTGAGCGGATATGGTCTGCACATTTTCGTCATAAGCATAGAACTTCTTGATCTTATTGCTCTGACCTTCTCCGCCTCCCTGCTTCTGATACTTGTCT
>JAUMVH010000285.1 GCA_030530245.1 Ruminococcus sp. | reverse complement strand
AGCACTCGGCTGTTAACCGAGTTGTCGCCCGTTCGAGCCGGGCAGGGGGAGCCAACAGGGCGTCTGCAGCAGCAGGCGCTTTTTTTATTTTATGTTGGCGTTGTACGCCTGAGATAATGCGGAGCGATCAGTCTGTTTCCGAGAATGATACTTACCCGCATAAGGAGAAAGCTATAATGAACATTCAGGTCATCAGAGCCGTGGAGACATGGCAGCAGGCAGGCGCATACTATGTTCGTATCCAAGGTATGGCAAGGCAGCACAATATACCGCTGAATCAGGAATTTGACGAGCACGATACACCGAATACGAGATATATTGTCCTCACAGACGACGGTTTCCCTGTTGCGACTTGTAGGTTTTATGAACTCAGCGAACGCTGCGCAATGCTCGGAAGAGTAGTTGTTTTACCCGAATACCGAGGGAAAGGTTTAGGCAGGCAGACCGTTCTTGAAGCCGAAAAATGGCTGAAGGAAAAGGGATATTCTGCTGCTGTCATTGAAAGCCGTGTTGTTGCAGTCGAGTTTTACAAAAAAATGGGATATGTCGTAACGGACGAAAGTGTTATACACGGAGATACGTTTGATTGTATCCGAATGGAAAAAGAATTATAATAAATCTTGGTTTAGCGTGAAAGACTGCCTCCGCGCTTAAAGGAGGGATTCATATGAAAAAATCAAAGGCTTTGAAGGTCATTATCGCAGTCGTTTTGGTGCTGCTTCTGCTCGGCGGGAGCGTTCGCCTTCTTCAAGTATTTCATCGCTTCCGTCGGCAAGTACCCCGACAAGGCTCGGCGCGCGGAGTTCGCGAAGCTCTCCGAGCTCTACAGTGACGGAAAGTTCCACAATGAGAACGAGGTGGAGTCTGCGGTCAGCGGCTCTGTCAGCCTCAGCGGCTATACCAAGCCCGTGAAGGAAATTCCCGCCGAGAAGATAGACAGCCTCACCCGCGCGGCTGAGGGCACGATGAATCTCAGCTGGCTGGGACACTTGTCCGAGCTCGTGCAGATGGGCGGTCAGAACGTCCTCATCGACCCGATCCTCACGAAGGCGGGCAAGCCGCTCCAGATGAACCCGCTTCCCGCGCGTATATCCGCTTTCGCGCTCGATATCGACAATATGCCCGACATCGACGTGCTCTGCATCTCGCACGACCACTTCGACCACCTCGACTACAGCACGGTGACCGCTATCGACGGCAAGGTCGGCGCCTACGTTGTGCCGCTCGGAGTAGACTCTATTCTCGAGGGCTGGGGCATTGACGGGCAGAAAATACACGCTCTCGCTTGGTGGGAGAGCGTGGAGCTCGGCGGCGTATCTGATACCCGTGCACTGGGGAGCGTACCTCTACGAGGGCTACGACTGCTACAAGCCCGCCGATGATATCATAGAGCAGGCGGAGGCGGACGGTGTCGCCATAGCCACGCCGCGCCTCGGACACGTTTTCGATTACGACGACATCGCCGCTCAGAACGAGCGCTGGTGGGAAGAGTATAAGTAAATCCAAGTCTACGAATTATGCGGCGCGGGCGCACAATGTGCGCCTGCAAACAAACGGTATTGTTATTTCGTAACCGCCTAAAAAGAAACCACCCTATCCAAGGAAGTCCAAATAGACTAAAC
>JAUMVH010000099.1 GCA_030530245.1 Ruminococcus sp. | reverse complement strand
CTATGAATCTGAATGTGCAGTGCGCCGCGCGGACAAAAAGCCCCGACGCGCCGTCTGCTGCCTTATGAAAAACGCTCAAAAGCGATACTCCTCTCCATAGTGTTACTTTATTATTATACCGTATTTTCGGAAAATTACAACGGAAAAGCCCGCGAAAAGTGTCGGCCGGCGGGAATTTTGTAGGTCTGCACAAAAAAATCCGCCTGTTTAATTTAATGATTTATCCGTCAATAGGTGGGAGGCACGTTATACGGTTGTGGTGCGGACGCCCAAAGGGCGCCCCTACGATCAGGGCTCTGTCAGCCTGCGTATGTCCTCGGGGAGCTCCGATTCCACCGTCACCGTCTCGCCGGTCAGCGGCAGAGCGAACGTCAGCCGTCCGCAGTGCAGAGCCTGCCGCGCGATGTCCGCAGTCGTGCCGCCGTACATATCGTCCCCCGCGAGCGGGTGCCCGATGTGCGCGAAATGCACGCGTATCTGATGAGTCCGCCCTGTTTCGAGCCTTATCTCGAGCAGCGAGTACCTCTCCCCCGCCGCTATCCGCCGATAGTGCGTGACCGCAGGTCTGCCGTCCGCACGCACACAGCGCAGTATCACGCTCTCGTGCTCTCGGGCGATGGGAGCGTCTATCGTGCCCGCCTCGTCCGTGACGCCCTCCGCCGCCGCAAAATAGACCTTCCCGCAGCTGCCTTGCAGCAGATTCGCGGCGTGTGCGTCCTTCGCGACGAGACACAGCCCCGACGTGTTCCTGTCGAGGCGGTTCACGGGACGGAACGACAGCTCGGGGTAAAGATATGCGAAATAGTTGGCGAGGGTATCGCCGCGGTGACCGTGCGACTCGTGAACAGGCATACCCGAGGGCTTTTCGAAGACGACAAGGCTCTCGTTCTCGAAGACTATCGGCGCGTATAGCGATGGATTCGGCTCTGCGGCGGCGTTTTCGCCCATGTCGAGGACTACCACGTCCCCTGCCCTCACCGTGTCGATGCTGCGGATAGGCGCGCCGTTGCAGGTGATACCGCCCTCGCGGTGCTTGAGCTTCGCGAGGAGCCGCGCAGATACGCCGTTTCTCCCGCGCAGGAACGTTTTCAGCGACACGGGCTGCTCCGTATCGACTATGAATCTCAGCTCTGCCACCGTATCACCCCGCCCGTCGGACCTCCCGCCGCACCGCTGAACGCGCGTACTCGTCCTCTTTCATAAAAATGGAAATGCCCGTCGCGAACGCCGCCGCGAGCTCGGGCAGAAATATCGGCAGCCCGACCGCTGTCAGTATCGGCAGGGCGTATATCGCCGCAAGTGCGAGCGCCGTCCGCTTCCGACCGCGCATGAAGCCGAGCGACATCGCCACGCACGCAAGCGCGCTCCGCTCGGGATATTCCGCGAGCAGGAACGGTACCGCCGTCACGCTCAGCCTCGCCGCGAGCCACATCGCAGCCGATACCGCCGCGAGAGCCGCCGCATTCGAGGCGGCAAAGAGCTCGTCGCTGCCGCCGCCGTCAGCAAGTGTAGCGTAGGCGTACGCTGCGAGGAGCGCCGCGGGTACGAGAGCAGCGAAGCACATCAGCCGTCCTGCCGCGTACGCCGTGATACTTCGGCGCAGGAAGCTCCCGCGCAGGAGCAGCTCCGAGGCGGGAGGGTTCTCCGCGCCGTCGGTCACTATGGCTCTCAGCCTCACCGCAGCCGCGCAGACGAGCGGCGCCGTGACTCCCCACCGCAGCACCGTCAGCAGCACCGCGAGGACGAGCTGACCGACATAGCCGCCCGTGAAAAGCTCGGCGGGGCGCATGGCTCCGAAGTAGAGCAGCAGGCTGTAAAACGCCGCCTCACCCAGTCGGAACAGCAGCTCCGCCGCTATCGGAGGCAGACACGCGAGCAGTATCTCTGCCCGTCTCCCGCGTATCCTGCGCCGCGTATAGCCGATAAGCTCCCATATTCTCATTCTCCCACCCCACATTCATTGGTAGTATGTGAGGTTTATGGGATTTTATTCAAAATCGGGACCGTCGTCCTCTATGCGCTCGTAGGGGCAGTAGCCGAGTATCTCGAAGCACTGCGAATTCAGCCACATTTGCGCCGTCGTGAGTATATCGAAGCCGCCGCCCGCCTCGGTCGTTATCTGTGAGGGCGTGTACTTCGGTATGCCGAAGCCCGCGAGCATATTCGAGATTATGCCCGCGTGGGTTATCAGTGCGCAGTGCGTGAGCCCGCTCTCCATCATGTCGATGATGACGTTATGCAGACCCGTGTATGTACGCGCTGTCATCTCCTCGAGGCTCTCGCCCTTCGGCGGGCGCGCGTCCTTTCCGCCGCGGAGCCACGCCTTGTAGTCGGCGCGGTTTATCAGCTCGTCCACGCTCTTGCCGTCGAATTCGCCGAGGTCGAGCTCGCGGAAGTCGTCAACGGGGACTATCTCCGTCTCGGGGAAGAGTATGTCCGCGGTCTCCCGACACCTCAGAAGCGGCGACGTATAGACCCTGTGCACGGACGGATAGTCGAACTCGTCCATCTTCGCGGCGAGGTCGGCAGCTCCCTTCGCAGAGAGCGGCATATCGGTCTTGCCGATGTATATACCCTTTTCGTTCGCCTCGGTCAGACCGTGGCGGATAACGCTTATCCTGTAGCCCTTCATAAACTGCTCCTTCTCATTATGCAAAACCGCCAAAAAGCGGCGCAAATTTTATAACTGTTGGTAAATGTTACAAATAAGTTCTATAAATTAAGCTGTAATTCCATAATTCAACATATTTACAAGTTATACAATATGTATTATAATAATATTATGGCAAAAATATACTTATTGTAACTATATCATATCTTATATTAGGAGGGAATCCCCATGAATTCAGATTTCGCGCGTATCATCACTCTGCAGAGAAAAGAACGTCATATCAGCCAGAAGCAGGCTGCCGCAGACCTCGGTATCTCACAGGCTCTGCTCTCTCACTACGAAAAGGGCATCAGAGAGTGCGGTCTGAATTTCCTCGTTAAGATCGCCGACTATTATAACGTCTCCTGCGACTATCTGCTCGGACGTACTCCCGAGCCCGAGGGCAAGGTCATCACCATCGAGGATATCCCCGACGACGACGGCAACAACACCCTCAAAATGCCTTCGCCCGAGATAATCAACTTCAACAGGCGTATCATCAACAACTCGATAAGCCTGCTCTTCTCGCTCGCGCAGAAGGCGAACAGTATCACGCTCATCAAGGAGGTATCGTCCTACCTTATGCTGTCGGTGTACAAGCTCTTCCGTATCGTCTACAACGCAAATCCGCACAACGACCAGAAGCTCTTCCGCATACCAAAGGTAATAGCCAACGACAGTGCAAACGCCATCATCTCCATGAGCGAAGCCGATATCAAAGCCGCTTCGAGCGGTATCGCACTCGACGGAAACGACTGCATAGACAACTTCGATACCCTCTACATAACGACTTCCACCCTGCAAAAGGACTACGCCCAGTACTCGTCATCGCTGCTCAATCTCATCAAGCGAAGCGAGGAAAGCATAGCCCGCACGCGCTCCAAATACCACAGCAACGGCGAAAACAACCGCGGCTACTGATACACCGTCCCCTGTTCATCAGGGGACTTTTTATTGCTTCGCCGCCTCGAGCGCGAACGCTATCATGGGACGGTTTATCTCGCCCGTGCCGAAGTGCCCTGTCGTCGTGTCGACGCTGAGTATGAGCTGTATGCCGCTCATCTGCGGAGTCTCAGCCACGAGCTCGATGAGCTGCGATATCCTGCACATCGTGTAGCCCGTACCCAGTGCCGCGGCAGTATCCGTATCGGGGAATATCATGAAGAAGTTGCCGTGAGAGGTCGGAGCGATGACGAGCTGCATACCGAAGCTGCCGTCGGCATTCTCGACAGCGTCGCCCGTGACCGCGGCGAGCACCTCCTCGTCGTTTTTCATCATCTCGCCGAGCTTCAGCCCCACGGCGTAGTCCACGGACTGACCGTCGTAATCATCGTCTATACGCGAGACCTTGCGGAAGAAAGCGACGAGCTTCTGAATATTTGTCATATTATCACCTGCCCAAAATAGATATGTCTCATTATACCACGGACAGGCGGGATTGTCAATTTGAGTGCCTTGACACGCCACATTTTTTCGGTTATACTGATATTGTCGGCTTCTTCCGTCAGGAAGGAGGTGAGCCAAATGTTATACATAACCTCTCTTTTAATTTCTGTCGCAGCAGGTGTAATTAGCTACTACATCTGCAAGTGGCTTGACAGGAAGTAGCCCGACAAAGCACGAAAAATCCCCCGAGAGCTGCCACTCTCGGGGGATTCCTTTTTTGCATGAGCCAAATGCACATAACATCTCTTTTAGCTGTCACCATTATAGCACACGCTTTATGATTTGTCAAGCACTATCCGCAAAAAAAGGCACGCCTCCACGGTGTGCCCTTTCTGAATTCTGAGCTCTTTTTATGCATTCATACCAAGCTCGATAGCCTTGTAGTTGTTGGGGATAAGTGCTGCCTTTTTCGGAGGTACTACCTTCTCGATAGCCTTCTTCATGGTGTCGAGCGAACAAATCTCGGTCTCCTTGAGGAGCTTGCCGAGGAGTATGATGTTCGAGCCACCCTTGAGAGCGTTGTCGTCAGCCATCTGCTGCGAGGGGATACCGAAGAGCTCGATGTCGGTCCTGTCGGTATTTGCCTCTATCATGGTGCTGTCGAAGAACACCTTTCCGCCGGGCTTTACGTCCTTGACGAACTTATCGAATGAGGGCTGGTTCATAACTACGAGAATGTCGGGAGTGAGTACCAGCGGAGAGCCAATAGGCTCGTCGGAGATACATACCGAGCAGTTACACGTACCGCCGCGCATCTCGGGGCCATACGACGGGAGCCACGAGAGCTCCTTGTTGTCCATGAGTCCGCAGTAAGCGAGTATCTTGCCTGCGAAGAGGATACCCTGTCCGCCGAAGCCTGCGAGGAGAATTTCAGTAGTTGCCATTATTCGTTACCTCCTTCTGCGGGGAATACGCCCTCCTCGACGTCCTTGTAAACGCCGAGCGGGTAGTAGGGGATCATCTCGTCCTGAAGTCTCTTGATAGCCTCAAGAGGAGTGAGACCCCAGTTTGTGGGACAAGTCGAGAGGACCTCTACGATAGAGAAGCCCTTGCCAGCCTTCTGATTCTCGAAAGCCTTGCGGATAGCCTTCTTTGCGTTCTTGATGTGGGGAACGCTGTCAACGGCTACGCGCTCTGCATAGGCAGTACCCGTGAGCTGTGAGAGCATCTCGCACACCTTAACAGGGTAGCCTGCAAGCTGAGGGCTTCTCCCGAAGGGAGTCGTCTGTGTTACCTGACCGGGCAGAGTTGTAGGAGCCATCTGACCGCCTGTCATGCCGTAGATAGTGTTGTTGATGAAGATAACAACGATGTTCTCGCCTCTTGTAGCGGAGTGAACGGTCTCGGCAGTACCGATAGCGGCGAGGTCGCCGTCGCCCTGATATGTAAATACGAACTTGTCGGGATTTGTGCGCTTAACGCCCGTAGCAACAGCGGGAGCACGTCCGTGAGCTGCCTCTATCATATCGCAGTTGAAGTAATCGTAAGCCATAACGGAGCAGCCAACGGGACATACGCCGATAGTATCGCCCTCGATACCCATTTCGTCTATGACCTCGGCGAGTATGCGGTGAACGATACCGTGTGTACAGCCGGGGCAGTAATGTGTAGGCACATCAATGAGTGCATGGGGTCTTTCAAATACAACAGCCATTAGAGTGTACCTCCTATTCTCTTGATCTCCGCGAGCACCTCAGCAGGTGTGGGGATAACGCCGCCTGTTCTGCCGTAGAACTCAACGGGCTTTGAGCAGTTGATAGCGAGCTTGATATCGTCTACCATCTGACCCATGGACATCTCGACGCTGAGCAGAGCCTTTGCGCTCTTTGCAGCCTCGTTTATCTCCTTTACAGGGAAGGGCCACAGCGTCTTGGGACGGAACAGACCTGCCTTGATGCCCTGCTCTCTTGCGCTGTTTACAGCCGACTTTACGACTCTTGCGGTAGCGCCGAATGCGCAGAGGAGGATATCGCAGTCCTCTGTGAGGTAGAGCTCAGCCTCTGTCTCGGTCTCCTTGATGATGTCGTACTTCTTGTAGCGCTGAACGATGGAGTTCTCGAGCTCGTCGGGCTTGAGGTAGAGCGAGTTGATGATGTGGTGGTCTCTTGCGTTCTTGTGACCGTTAGCAGCCCAGCCGCTCTTGTCGTAGGCGTCGGGGTTGATCTCGGGGAAGGAAACGGGCTCCATCATCTGACCGAGCAGACCGTCCGCGAGAATCATAGCGGGCATACGGTACTTATCAGCGCGGTCGAAAGCCTTTACCACGTAGTCTACCATTTCCTGAACGGAAGCGGGAGCATATACGAGCAGCTGGAAGTCGCCGTGACCGAGAGCCTTTGTAGCCTGCCAGTAGTCAGCCTGTGAGGGCTGGATACCGCCGAGACCGGGGCCGCCTCTCTCAACGTTGATGATAACAGCGGGGAGGTCTGAGCCTGCGATATAGGAAACGCCCTCGCTCTTGAGCGAGATTCCGGGAGATGACGATGATGTCATGGCTCTTACGCCTGTTGAAGCGGCGCCGAGCACCATATTGATAGCAGCGATCTCGGACTCAGCCTGAAGGAATACGCCGCCTGCCTTATGCATACGCTTTGCCATATATGCGGCAAGCTCTGTCTGGGGAGTGATCGGGTAGCCGAAGAAGCACTTACAGCCTGCTCTGATAGCAGCCTCGGCGAGCGCCTCGTTACCCTTCATAAGATTTCTTTCCAAAGCTTAACAGCTCCTTTCGATAACTTTTGATTTACTTTTCGATAACGATCGCACAGTCGGGGCACATGGTCGCGCACATTGCGCAGCTTATGCAAGCCTCCTGGTCGGTACATTCAGCGTAGAAATATCCCTTCTTGTTGCGCTTCTCCTTCTGGAGAGCCACTATCTTCTTGGGACAGGCAGCGGTACAGAGTCCGCAGCCCTTGCAGCGCTCGGTGATAACCGTCATTTTTGCCATTCTTTTCACTCCCTTCGCATAGCTGTATATAATGTAAGGCGGATATTGTCCGCGTTTTTACCTTTATTACTGTGTAGGGGTCCGCCTTTGGCGGTCCTCTTTCTTTATGTTTCGCACGGACGCCCAAAGGGGCGCCCCTACAATGGGCTCGGTTTGTTGGCGGGCGCACGGAATGCGCCCCTACAAATTGCTTCGGCTCGCGGGAGTATCTCCCGTTCCGAATTAATTATGGCGCGGATTGGCGGCGGGGACACCCCGCTCCCAAGGCGGTTTTACGTAGACTTTTATGGGAAGAATGCCGTCGCCGTCGGTGAGCTCGCAGAGCTCCTCGGGGCAGGTCGTGAACGCGAGCGGCAGCCCCGTCTTCGCCGAGACCTTCGCCGCAAACTCGGCGGACTGCTTTACCACCTCAAGCGTGGTCTCGCCCGCGAGGTTGGTGTTGTTGACTATCGCGGTGTGCTTCATTCGCGAAGCCGCCTCTATCTCGTACATCAGTGCCACCGCCTCGTTCGCGTTTGAGGTGAGCGTGCGGCGCTGGTTGATGACGTAGAGCATATCTATATCGTCCGCGAACCTCTCGAGCATAGCCTCGGCATAGCGTCCGAGAGCCGTCGCGCCCGCGTCGTCGCCGCCCACGTCGATGATGAGGCAGTCCTCGCTCACGGCGAGCTGCTCGACGTCGAACTGTATCGACGGCACATCGAGGTTGGTGTTCGCGAAGTCGGGAGCGATGAGCTTGATGCCCTTCTGCTCGAAAAGCTCCTTGAAGTCGGCTGTACGGAAGTAGGGGTTGACGAGGTCGAGGTCGACGACGGCGACCTTCTTGCCCTCCTCGGCGGCTCTCATGGCGAGATTGACCGAGAGATTGGTCTTGCCGCTTCCGTAGTGACCTGTGATTATGGTAATTTTTTTCATAGAAAACCTCTTTCAGGCGTCAAAAAAATCCTGTAACTTATATTATACCACTTTACACTACGAAATGCAAGCACTTTTTCTTTCGTAATCTTTCCCATTCGCGGGACTCTGTCCCCCGCCCTGCAAGGGCTCTGCCCTCGACCCGCTGGGACGCCGCCCCAGACACCGCAGGGGAACGCAGTTCCCCTGACCCCGAAATCGCGCCGCCGCTCGCTTTGCTCGCTCACCTGTACAAACCGTCAGTTTGTCGCCGCGAGCCATAGAAAAACGTACGCCGTCCCTACATCTTGCTTCCTGCCTCTTGTCAGCCAAAAGAAAACGGCTCCCTCATCGGGAGCCGTCCTTATTACCGAATTATTCCTCGGTGTTCTTCTCGATGTAGTTAACGATGTCGTTAACTGTCTTGATCTCCTCAACAGCCTCGTCGGGGATAGAGAGGTCATACTCGTCCTCGATAGTCTGGATAAGGTCTACGATGTCGAGAGAATCTGCGCCGAGATCCTCCTGGATGTTAGCCTCGGGAGTAACAGCGTCCTCTTCAACGCCGAGCTGTTCTACGATGATCTCCTTGATCTTATCAAATACCATATTTTTTCCTCCATTCTTTTATTTATGGGTCTCCTACTCTCGCAGGAGGAAAGAAAAACGGTGTCACTCTGTGAACTCTCCGATTTTTCTAAACTTAGTATAACGTTCTTTCAGTAAAACGTCAATATCTTTTTTGCATTTTTCGGGAATTTTATGTAACAAATATTCCTTGATATTTTCTGAAATTTTGTCTAAATCGTTATGTGCGCCGCCGAGGGGTTCCTCGATAATGGTCTCCGCGACCCCGAGACGCACCATATCTTCGGCAGTTATCCGCATTATATT
This sequence comes from Ruminococcus sp., assembly GCA_030530245.1. Classification (GTDB taxonomy): domain Bacteria; phylum Bacillota; class Clostridia; order Oscillospirales; family Ruminococcaceae; genus Ruminococcus. Next base: position 1,174 of record JAUMVH010000099.1, on the reverse strand, counting down.
GCAGGCTTCCTCCTCGCGCTCGGCGTCCTTCCACAGGATACTCGCGAAGCCGCGGGGCGATATTACCGAATATTGCGCGTTCTCGAGCATGGCGAGCTCGTCGCACACGCCGAGTGCGAGCGCGCCGCCGCTTCCGCCCTCGCCGAGGACGATGGATATTATAGGTGTGCGCAGGGTCATGAACTCCGCGATATTGCGTGCGATAGCCTCGCCCTGTCCCCTCTCCTCCGCGGCTACTCCCGCATACGCGCCCGGAGTGTCGATGAAGCAGATAACGGGGCGGTGGAACTTCTCTGCCTGCTTTGCGAGGCGCAGAGCCTTCCTGTAGCCCTCGGGGAGCGGCATTGCGAAGTTGCACGCCTTGTTCTCGTCGATGTCCCTGCCCTTGACCTGTGCGATAATTGTCACAGGCGTGCCGTCGAGCGACGCTATGCCGCCGATGACAGCCTTGTCGTCGCCGTAGAAGCGGTCGCCGTGCATCTCATAGAAATCGCTGAATATCAGCGGTATATAGTCTCTTATGGTAGGTCTGCCCTTGGTATGAACAAGCTTCAGGCGTTCCCACGCAGTCTTTTTCTCGTCCACAGGTCAGACCTCCTTTCCCTTGTATCCGTGGAGCTCGAGGATATGCCCGAGGGTAGCCCTCATGCGCTTTCTCTCGACTATCATATCAACGAAGCCCTTTTCCTGCATGAATTCGGCAAGCTGGAAGTCCTCGGGGAGGCGCTGCTTCATCGTACTCTCGATGACGCGGCGTCCCGCGAAGCCGATGAGTATCTTCGGCTCGGCGATGATGACGTCCCCGAGCGAGGCAAAGCTCGCCGTAACGCCGCCCGTTGTCGGGTCGGTGAGGACGGTTATGTACAGTCCGCCGTTGTCGCTGTGGAGCTTTACTGCTCCCGAGGTTTTAGCCATCTGCATGAGCGAGACGATGCCCTCCTGCATACGTGCGCCGCCCGAGGCGGTGAACAGCACGACGGGGAGCCCGTTCTCGGTCGCGTACTCGAACGCGCGGGCTATCTTCTCGCCGACGACGCTTCCCATGGAGCCCATCATATAGTTCGAGTCCATGACGCCGATGACAGCCTTTATGCCCTTTATCATAGCCGTACCCGTAACGACGGCGTCCTTCAAGCCCGTGGACTTGCGGAGCTCCTTCTGCTTCTCGGGGTAC
>JAUMVH010000098.1:8941-10041 GCA_030530245.1 Ruminococcus sp. | reverse complement strand
TTCACCTCGGTCTCAGCTCTCCCTTTTCCTGATTATGTCCGATACGTCCTGCAGCGAGATGAACGCCGACGGGTCGATATCGTGTACGAGCTTTCTGAGCTTGTTTATCTGAAAGTGGTTGACGACGAAGTAGATTATCTCCTTGCGCTCCTTCGAGTAGCCGCCTATCGCGTTGACGATAGTACCGCTCGAGCCGAAATTCTCGGAGAGGCAGGAGGATATCCTGTCGGCTTTGGTGGTCACTATCATCGCGCATTTTGAGCTGTCTATGCCCTCGACGACAAAATCGACCGTCCGCGAGCCTATGTAGTAGGTGACTATGGAGTAGAGCGGGAGTATCCAGCTTCTTATCGTGATACCGCACGCCGTATACAGCAGCGTATTGAATATCATCGCGAACGTTCCGATAGAGATACCTATCTTCTTCGCAAACACCACCGACAGCACATCGAGACCGTCTATCGCTCCGCCGAAGCGTATCGTCAGACCGCTGCCTATCCCCGATATCACGCCGCCGAATATCGCGCACAGCAGCAGGTCTGAGCCTGCAAGCGGCGATATGAACGAAACGTCTATCGGCAGCACGTTCATTATCAGGAACGAGGCGAGCGAGTATACGGCGACCGTGTATATCGAGTAAACCGTGAAGGCGAGCCCCTGCTTTTTGAAGCCGAATACGAATATCGGTATATTCAGCAGAAGCAGGAACATCGACAGTGTCCAGCCCGACGGCGTCACCTGGTCGAGGAGCATGGAAAGCCCCGAGATACCGCTGTCGTAGAGCCTGACGGGAAAGAGAAAGAGCGTGACTCCGAAAGCGTTGATGATACCCGCGGCCGTGAGAAAAATGAAGGTCGTCGGGCGCAGCTCAAAGCTCCCGAGCCGCTTTTTCTTCTTGCTCCTGTCAGCGGCGGGGGCGGCTTTTTCAGCCTTTTTCGTTGGTTTCCTTTTCATCTTTATCATTGTCCTTTTTATCAGGGCGGTTCATATCGCGGGACAGGAAAGCGTCCAGCGCGAGCATTCCGATAAGCAGTAAAACACATAACACTATAAGCAATATTTTCATTTTTATACCTCCGTAAAATCAATGTTGGATAATA
>JAUMVH010000098.1:0-8928 GCA_030530245.1 Ruminococcus sp. | reverse complement strand
GCTGCATACGATATCACTGCCGAGCAGGCACAGCAAATTGTAAAGTGTAAGGGCAGAAATGAGGAAGCCCACATTCCAGCCCGAAAGCAGGAACGTCCTCGGCTGAGTGAGGCTCACCGAGCCGCGATTCTGCGCTATTCGCGGCGAGACCGCGGAGGTCAGCTCCTCGGCGCAGGCTACGACGTGCAGCCTGTCGGCGATATCGCTTGAGGTTATCGCCCCGACTGATACAGCCCGAAGTGGCTCGTTATCCCTGCCTCTGACGGTACTGCCCGAAAACAGCGAGGGAAGGAGCGCGAAAGCGACCAGCAGCGCGAATATGCCGAGTCTGTGCTTGTTATTGGTTCCCGTGGCGCTCTCACTCCTCCCGAATGCTTACGTGATGATATGCTTGTTTTATCGGATACTTTCATTATAACATAACGTCTCGGATAAAGCAACATTCACGAGGTCATAGGGCACAAAAAAGCTCCTGCTTTTTTCAGAGCAGGAGCTGCCATATGGCAATATTGTTATCATAATCTTTGAACTGCACTATATTTCAGCTGCGCTCCGTGAGCTTTTTCAGCTCCGAGCGGAGATAGAGATAGCGCTCGTATTTTTCCGTTTTCGCGAAGTGCACCTCGCGGAGCTGCTCGGGATTATCCGAATAATCGAGCTTTTCGTCGCCGAACTGCTCGCTCGTGAGGTCGAATACCACATCGCCGATGACATTGTAGCAGTGGTAATTCCCGCCCGCACGGAGAACGCCGTATACCTTCCCGCCGAAGATGTCCTGCACGAGGAAGGCGGTTATCGAGCACTGCCCGAGCGTGATGTTGTCGCTGCTCCACTTTTCACGGAGACGCGGCGCGCAGGTGTACTCGCACCATATCTCCGAGAGCGCGTCGTAGAGCGCCTGCGGAGTGGCGATACCCTTATATTCGCTGTTTATCGGCGGGACGACAGCCGTCTCCCAGCCGTAGAAATTGTAGCTCACAGCGGCTTATTCCTCGGTCGCAGTCACAGCGATACCGAGCACGTCGAGGCTCGCCTTGTCGACTGACGACGGGCACTCGCTCATGAGCTCGCTCGCGTTCTGCACCTTCGGGAACGCCGTAACATCGCGGAGACTGTCCGCGCCGCACATTATCATTGCGAGGCGGTCGAGACCGATACCCATGCCGCCGTGAGGAGGCGCCGCATAGCGGTAGGCGTCAACGAGGAAGCCGAACTTCGCCTCTATCTCCTCGTCGGTCATGCCGAGAGCCTCGAACATTCTCTGCTGGAGCTCATAGTCGGTGATACGCATCGAACCGCTCGAGAGCTCCGTGCCGTTGAGGACGAGGTCCCAAGCCTTTGCGCGGACGTTTGCGGGGTCGGTGTCGAGGTACTCGAGGCACTCCTCCATGGGCATCGTGAACGGGTGGTGAGCCGCTACCCATGTGCCGCTCTCGTCGTCGAACTCGAAGAAGGGCATCTCGGTTATCCACAGGAAGTTGTACTTGCCCTCGGGGATAACATCAAGGCGCTTTCCGCAGATAAGGCGGATAGCTCCGAGCGTGGAGAGCACTGTCTTGGTCTTGTCGGCACAGATGAGCACGAGGTCGCCCTCATGCGCGTCCACTGCGGCGCAGATCTTCTCGAGGTCGCCGTCCGCGAGGAACTTCTTGAACGAGCAGTTGGGCTCGTCTGCCCAGCGGATATACGCCAGTCCCTTTGCGCCGATACCCTTTGCGTGCTCGATGAGCTTGTCTATCTCCTTGCGGGTGTAGGTCGCCGCGCCGTTCTTGACGTTGATAGCGCGGACCGTGCCGCCCTCCTCGATAGCGCTCTTGAAGACAACGAAGTCTATGTCCTTGACTGTATCTGTGATGTCCTGTATCTCAAAGCCGAAGCGTGTATCGGGCTTGTCGGAGCCGTAGCGGTTCATAGCGTCCGCGAAGGTGAGGCGCTGCAGCGGGAGCTGTACGTCAACTCCGATGACTTCCTTGAACACGCGCTGAATGAAGCCCTCGACGCACTCCTGAATGTCCTCGGCGTCGACGAATGACATCTCGAGGTCTATCTGCGTGAACTCGGGCTGGCGGTCTGCGCGGAGGTCCTCGTCGCGGAAGCAGCGCGCAAGCTGTATGTAGCGGTCATAGCCCGCTATCATGAGGAGCTGCTTGTATATCTGCGGCGACTGTGGGAGCGCGTAGAACTTGCCCTGATGTACTCGCGAGGGAATGAGGTAGTCTCTTGCGCCCTCGGGAGTGGACTTCATCATCATGGGAGTCTCTATCTCGAGGAAGCCGTTCTCGTAGAAGTATTCACGTGTTACCTTTGCAATTTCGTGGCGCATGATGATGTTCTGCTGGAGCGGTGCGCGGCGGAGGTCGAGGTAGCGGTACTTGAGACGAAGCTCCTCGTTGACCTTGGTCTCGTTGGTTATCTCAAACGGCGTAGTTTCCGCCTTTGAGAGTATGCGCAGGTCGCTTACGAATATCTCGACATTGCCTGTTTTGAGCTTGTCGTTCTTGCTCTCGCGCTCGATGACCTCGCCCTTTGCCATGAGTACGTACTCACTGCGGCAGGTCGAAGCCTTCTCGAATACGGCGGGGTCTGACTTGTCGTTGAACATCAGCTGTACAACGCCCGTCCTGTCGCGAAGGACGATGAAAATTACGCCGCCCTTGTCTCTTATCCTCTCAACGAAGCCGCCAACGACGACTTCCTTGCCTATCTCGGTGACTTCTCCGCAGTAATGCGTCCTTTTGAGTCCCTTCATGCTGTCCATTTACTTATCCTCCCCTGTGAATGCGAAGAGCGAGCCGTTTCCGCCCGTTTCCTCGTCCATAAAGTCGAGCATTTTATTGAAGTATACCTCTTCAAACGAAGCGGCGAACTTGTCGCCGAGGTATATCGTTACTTCCTCGCCCTTTTCCATTTCCTTGAGCCTTGCCTTGCCCTCTGCGAGCTCATTGTCTCCGAGGACTATCGTGAACGCCGCGCCTATCTTGTTGGCGTACTTCATCTGCGCCTTCAAACCGCGTCCCATGAGGTCATACTCCGCGAAGTAGCCATACTCGCGGAGCGAGCGCGTGAGCTCCATCGCCTTGTCGAGAGCGGCGTCGCCCATGGTCGCGAAGTAGATGTCGCACTTCTTGCGCGGCAGGAAATCGCACTCCTGCTTGTCCATGACGAGCAGAAGTCTCTCGATGCCCATACCGAAGCCGAGCGCGGGAGTAGGCTGACCGCCGAGCTGCTCGATGAGCCCGTCGTAGCGACCGCCGCCGCAGACCGTTCCCTGCGCGCCTATCTCGGTGGTGATGAACTCGAAAACGGTCTTGGTGTAGTAGTCGAGTCCGCGTACTATCTTGGGGTCGACGGTGTAGGATATCCCCGCATTGTCGAGGTATTTTTTCAGTTTTTCAAAGTGGTCTGAGCACTCCTCGCAGAGATAATCGAGGATAACGGGTGCGTCCTTGGCTATCTCGCGGTCCTCGGGGCTCTTGCAGTCGAGGAGGCGCATCGGGTTCTTGACGAGGCGCTCCTTGCAGGTGTCGCAGAGCTCGTCCTTGCGCGGCTCGAAGTAAGCCCGCAGAGCCTCGTGATACTTTGCGCGGCAGGTCGGACAGCCTATCGAATTGATGTGGAGCTCGATATTTTTCAGCCCGAGCCTGTCGAGTATATTCTTGGCGAGGCTTATGACCTCGGCGTCCGCGGAGGGAGCGGGACTTCCCGCCATCTCAAGTCCGAACTGGTGGAACTCGCGGAGCCTTCCCGCCTGCGGTCTCTCGTGGCGGAAGCACGATATCATATAGAAGATGCGCTGAGGAAGCGCCTCGTTGAGCAGTCCGTTCTGTAACATTGCGCGGATAGCGCCCGCGGTGCCCTCGGGACGGAGCGTGAACTCGGTCTCCTTAGCCTTTACGGTATACATCTCCTTCTGCACGACGTCTGTCGTCTCGCCGACAGAGCGCAGGAAGAGGTCGGTATTCTCGAAGGTCGGGAAGCGCAGCTCGCCGAAGCCGTAGCTCTCCGCTGTCTCGCGCGCTATCTTCTCGACGGTATACCACTTGTGGATATCCTTCGGGAGAACGTCCTCGGTGCCGTTGGGGCGCTTGATGTTATTAGCCATAGTTTTCAGCCTTTCCGTTTATATTTCTTTATACAATAAAGCAAATCGTCCTTACATGAAAATTGTCCCTGAACAGGGACAATCAAACGGCACCGTGACGGGATACCGCACACGGCACCGCATATAGGTCATATACTGGGGTTGCCCACCTCGCGCCAGTCGAGGTCGCCTCTTTCGAGAGCGAGGATAAGAGCCTCGGCAGTAGCGATATTCGTGGCTACGGGAACGTTATGCACATCGCAGAGCCTCAGGAGGTTCATATCGTTCACGTCCGTGGACTTGGGGTTGATGGGGTCTCTGAAGAAGAGCAGCACATCGACCTCGTTGCAGGACAGCAGTGCGAGGATCTGCTCGGCACCGCCTCTTCCGCTGAGATAGCGCTTGATAGGAAGTCCCGTTGCTTCGCTGACCTGCTTTCCTGTAGTGTTGGTAGCCATAAGAGTATGCTTTGACAGTATTCCGCAGTACGCGCTGCAGAACTGTACCATAAGTTCCTTTTTAGCGTCATGAGCAATGATCGCGATCTTCATTTTTCTGTCCTTTCCCCGCCGAGCGGAAGTATTTTTCTGTTAAGCAGTCTTTACTGTGAGCGGAACGAACTCTCCGCCGAGTCTCTTGGAAATTGCGTCGAAAGCCTTCAATGCCGCCGAATCTGTCGGGATAGGATTGCCCTTGCCCGTTGCGACCGTCATCTTGAACTCGTCGGGGATAACGCCGATGAGCTGGACGCCTACCTTGTCGATTATCTCATCGAGGTTGGATACGAGCGCCTCGCCGATGACCTTCTTGCTTATCTTGTTGATGATAAGGCGCTGGCTCTTGTTGCCGCGGTTGTAGAACTCGTCGGACATGAGGCTCGCGTCTCTGATGCATACAGGGTCGGGAGTCGAGATGACGAGTATGAGGTTAGCCTGCTCAACGATATCGAATACGTGCGAGTTGATACCTGCGCCCGTGTCGATGATGATGTACTCGAAGTATTTCTTTACCGAGCGGCAGATCTCAACTATCTGCTCGGCATTAACGCTCGTGAGAGTCTTGGGAGCGCAGAGGAGGTTGAGGTTATTCGCCATGGGTACCTGTGCAACAGCCTCGAGAGCAGTTTTTCTGCCCGCGAGAACATCACCGAGGTCATATTTTATCTCGTTCTCGAGTCCGAACATGATGTCGAGACATCTCAGACCGAAGTCGAGCTCGATAAGGAGGGTGCGGTGCCCTTGCTTAGCGAGAGTATATCCAAGGCCTGCACATACCGTAGATTTGCCTGTGCCGCCTTTTCCTGATGTAACTGCGATGATCTTTGAAGTAGCTGACATAGTAATGTTTCCTTTCCGCTGTCCGACACCGCGAGCGGCAGCTCGGACCCTGCGATTATCATAATAATGATCCTAATGTACATTATATCACAAAATGGAGTTTTTGTCAAAGGGCTTTTTTGTACATAACAGAAAATTGTGCATTTCACCGCATTTGACTGCTGCATATTGTGCACATCTTACAAATCGCCGTTCCGAACCCGCCTTTTCGGAGCATTCGGAAGGGCATTCAGGCTGTGCGGAGGACCATCTCTAATAATAATTTTACTACTATAATGTTATTTTGTCAAGCAATTTATCGCATTATCCGAGCGATGCGAGCGGTTGTGCGGACAAGTGTGTTAAAAAAATATCTATATTCAAAGATGTCACGAAAAATCGCCCTTCTCTTTGAACAAAACGTAAATATTTGTCATTACTTCTTGCAAATGTACCGTGAACTGTGATATAATATGATACACAATGGGCGGCGTGTGTATAGCGCTGCCTCCAACTCTGAACGGGGCGTTTAGTTTATATGGAATATTATATATTGTTTGAGGAATACCTCAAAAAACTGAATAAAATGAGTGTGCCCGACCCTATGGTCATCGGCACCTCCGTCGCGGGACTGTGCAAGCTCCTGCGCGTGGCGAAGGTAGTAGCGTATTTCTATGATTCCTTCAAGGACGAATCCTTGGGCAACGGCCGCTCCACCTGCGTTTTCGACACGGGCGAGGAGTGCGCGGTCGCCGTCTCCGACAGGCTCGTCACCGAGATAAACAGCGTCGCCGTGTGCGATGTTTATATCGCCAAGGGCGAGCAGCCTTGGGACTACAACGAGCGTGAGCGTATCATGCTCGTACTGAAAACGACTATGGCGTTCATCAGCCGCCTCAGACTCAAGCAGGTGACGGACAGACTGACCTTCTACGACGCTGACGGCTATCAGAACCTCCGCTATTTCATCGCACACATCGAGAAGCTCTCCCTCGACGACCACCTCTTCGGCAAGGTCGCGATACACTTCAACCTCAAGCACTTCTCGCTCGTGAATCAGCAGATAGGCAGAGAAGCAGGCACTGTCGCGATGAAGGGCTACTACAATACGCTCAGAAGCGACCTCGACGAGGAGAGCACGATATGCAGGGTCGGCGGCGACAACTTCGTGATGATATGCAGCCGCACCGAGCTCAACCGCGTGATCGATTACCTCGCGGGCTCGGCTACGATATACGACAGGGATACTGGCGACAGAGTGATGGTCTCTGCCTGTGCGGGAGTATTCATTATCCCCGAGGGCTTTGAGCTGACCTCCCCGGGCGATATCCTCGATAAGATAATCTCCGCGTCGCAGTCGGCGCGTCAGCCCGCAAACAACGACGTGGTGTACTTCAACGCCGTCATGGTCGCGAACAAGGAGAGGATAGTCCGCATTCAGCAGCTTTTCCCGTCCGCCCTGAAAAAAGAGGAGTTCCTCGTATACTATCAGCCCAAGGTCAACGTCGAAACGGGCGAGCTCACTGGAGCTGAGGCGCTGTGCAGATGGCTGCGCAACGGCTCTATCGTTCCGCCGCTCGAATTCATACCAATTCTCGAGCAGGGCACCGAGATATGCAAGCTCGACTTCTATATGCTCGACCACGTCTGCCGCGATATCAGGCGCTGGCTCGACGAGGGCAGACCCGTCGTGAGAGTGTCGGTAAACCTCTCGCGTAAGCATATGGCGGACGTAGACCTGCTCAAGCACATCATCGAAATTATCGACAGGAACAACGTTCCCCACCAATATATCGAGATAGAGCTTACCGAGACTACCACCGACGTAGAGTTCCGCGACCTCAAGCGCGTTGTCGGCGGCTTGCAGAAGGCAGGCGTCGGCACGGCGGTCGACGACTTCGGCATCGGCTATTCGTCGCTCAAGCTCATCACCGAGATACCGTGGGACGTGCTCAAGGTCGACAAGAGCTTTCTCCCCCTCGAGGGCGACGACGACAGCAGCAACCGTGCGATAATGTTCACGCACGTCGTGTCAATGGCGCAGAAGCTCGGGCTCGAGTGCATCGCCGAGGGCGTCGAGACTGCTCAGCAGGTGGGTATCCTCCGCGAGAACGGCTGCAAATTCGCTCAGGGCTTCCTGTACGACAGACCGCTCCCCGTTGAGCAGTTCGAGGAAAAGCTCGTAAGCCACCACTACAGCGTATAAGAATGAAAGGCGGAACATAGTTTGCTTCCCTTAGCGGAAAAAGCGGGCTACCGAGCCGTAAACTCACGGTCCATACTCGGTAACTGCGGATCCGCCAAAAGGGGCACCTTTTCCGCCTTTTTTATAAGGAGAATTTATGGAAATAAAACAGATCATCAACACCGCCGAAAAGCAAAGCATCGCGCGCGTCATACTTGAGGGACTGACCGAGTGGTTCGAGGTCACCGAGAGCCGCGAGAGCTTCATCTCCGAGAGCGCCGAGCAGCCGATGTTCGCTGCCTTCGAGGACGGCGAGCCCGTGGGCTTCCTGTGCCTGAAAGAGACGGGACGCGACACGGTCGAGCTCGCGGTGATGGGCGTGAAGAAGGAGTTCCACCGCAGCGGTATCGGCAGGGAGCTCTTCTCGGCAGCTCGCGACTATGCCTCCGCGGACGGCTACAGCTTCATGCAGGTAAAGACCGTGAAAATGGGTATGTACGAGGACTACGACAGGACGAACAGGTTCTACCTCAGCCTCGGCTTCAGGGAGCTCGAGGTGCTCCCCATATGGGACGAGGTGAATCCGTGTCAGGTCTATGTCATGTACATCGGAGAATAACAAAAACGGGCGACATTAGGTTGCTTCCCTTAACGGAAAAAGTGGGTTACCGAGCCGTAACTACCGACTCGGTAATTTTATGCCACGATTCCGCCAAAGGGGGCTCCCCTTGTCGCCTGCTTTTTTATGTTGCAAACTGGCTGTTGTAGAGCTCGGAGTAGAAGCCTCCCCGCGCCATCAGCTCGGTATGGCTCCCCTGCTCCACGATATTGCCGTGATTCATAACGAGTATGATGTCGGAATTCTTAATTGTGGAGAGTCGGTGCGCGATGATGAAGCTCGTCTTGCCCTCCATGAGCTTGACGAAGGCACGCTGTATGCGGTGCTCGGTGCGCAGGTCGATGGAGCTCGTCGCCTCGTCGAGTATGAGCATCGGCGGGTCCATGAGCATGACGCGCGCTATGCAGATGAGCTGCTTCTGTCCCTGCGAGAGCCCGCTGTCCTCGGAAATTACCGTATCATAGCCGTTCGGCAGGCGCTTTATGAAGCCGTGCGCGTGCACCGCCTTTGCCGCGGCGATCACCTGCTCGCGGGTCGCGTCGGGCAGACCGTAGGCGATATTCTCGGCGACTGTCCCCGTGAACACCCACGTCTCCTGCAGCACCATGCCGAAGCTGCCGCGCAGGCTGTCGCGCGTGACGGTGCTGATGTCCCTGCCCGAGACGGTTATCGAACCGCTGTCGGTGTCGTAGAATCGTAGCAGCAGGTTTATCATAGTCGATTTGCC
>JAUMVH010000097.1 GCA_030530245.1 Ruminococcus sp. | reverse complement strand
TGCTGGGGTGAGAACCTCACCCCAGACCCCCGTAATTCCGCTTCGCGGTCCTTTATTGATATTTAATTGCCGAAGTAATAATATGCATACACAAAAAAGGCGGACACACGAGTCCGCCCATAATTATTATTCTTCTTCCGTACCGATAGACTGCTCAACGAAGCTCGCGAGAAATTCGATGAACTCCTTTATCAGTCGGTTGTTTTCGTTGCTCTTCTTGCACACCACAAGGTCGCGCATACGGATATTCGCGTACGAGCACTTCTTGAGGACTATGCCGCCCTCAACGAATGCCTGCTTCGGCATCGGCGACACCCACATGAACGCGTTCTTTACCGTGTTCATGAGCGCCGTCTTGCTTCCGCGGTCGTAGACATAGAGCAGGCGGTTCTGCGTCTCCTCGGAATATTCGGGGTTCACGCAGTTCCTGCCGAACACGCTGAGCTCGTCGTCGCCGTGGAGTATCTGCACGTAGTTCTTGAGCTCGTCGAACGGCACGTCGTCGTACTGTGCGAGCGGGTGGTCGTCGCGCATGAGCAGCTTCATCGTATACTCCGTGACGGTGCGGCAGCTGAGCTTGCGGCTCTTCAGCTGTTCCGCGTACACGCCGGGCTGGCTCGAGGGGATACGGATAACGCCGATATCGGCACGTCCGCCGCTCACGTCCTCGATTATTTTATTGGTAACGGTCTCCGCAAGATGTACGCTTATCTTGTCCGTATCGGCGAGGGAATTTATCCACACTCCGAGGGCGGGCGCGATATACGAGGAGATCGCGGATTCTATTCTAAGGGAAACGGTATCGTCGGCTCTGTTGGAGTAGTCGGCTTCGAGGCTGTGCATACTCTCGACTACCTCCTTTGCTCTGAGCAGGAAGTCCTCGCCCTCGGGGGTGAGCACCATTCCGTTGGGGGTACGCCAGAAGATCTGCATACCTATCTCGGATTCGAGCTCCTTGAGCGCGATACTGATATTAGGCTGAGCCTGATAGAGCTTTTTCGCGGCGGCAGTTATACTGCCCTCCTGCGCGATAGCGATGACATATTCCAGTTGCTGGAGTTTCATATTTCTGCCCTCACTTATTGATATATTCGGCTTATATTATACCATATATAATTCTTATATTCAAGTTAAATTTTACCCTGTTTCAACGTTTTGTAAATTATTACAAGAATGATATGCGACAACGCGGCTCCGATGTTGAAATTGCACCGCAAAAATCCGCCTGTTCAAGGAGTACGCTTCCGCGCTGTCTCCTTTCGGGCGGATAGTTGGATCATTCGATTGTAACAGAGACCTTGAGGTCGCTCTTTGCAGCGCCCGCTCTCATTATTGTTCTGAGAGCCTTGGCTATCCTGCCCTGCTTTCCGATAACGCGTCCCATATCGTCGGGTGCAACGGAAAGGTGGAAAACGATAACGCCCTCTGCGTCGGGCTCGTCCTCGACTATCTTTATAGCCGACTTGTCCTCAACAAGACCTGCTGCGATCGCATACAGTAAATCCTTCATAGTAACCTCCGAAAGCTCTCGGAACAGAGGCTGAGACATAGCGTCTCACCTCCGCCGCAGCTATTGCATTAAAGAATGCCTTCCTTCTTCAGGATGGTCTTTACAGTGTCTGTAGGCTGAGCACCCTTTGCGATCCACTCCTTAGCCTTCTCGCCGTCGATCTTTACGACTGAGGGCTCCTTTGTGGGATCGTAGTAACCGATCTCCTCAACGAAACGACCGTCTCTGGGGTATCTGGAATCAGCTACGACTACGCGATAGAAGGGAGCCTTCTTAGCGCCCATTCTTCTGAGTCTGATCTTTACTGCCATTGTATATTCACCTCCGTATATTTAGTATATATTCAAGCGGCGGGAGACCGCATTGAAAGCTTGGTACACCACGTCAGAACGGCAGGTCTCCGCCGCCCTTGCCCGTCATCTTGTCGAAGTTCATCGCGGCGAGCTGCTTGCGGGCTTTGCGCAGATTCATCTTGCTGTTCTTGCCTGTGAACTGCTTCATCATCTTCTGCATCTGGTCGAACTGCTTGAGCAGGCGGTTTACGTCCTCGACCCTGTTGCCCGAGCCTGCGGCGATACGCCTCTTGCGGGACGGGTTGATGATGGAGGGCTTGGCTCTCTCCGCCTTTGTCATCGAGGTTATGATAGCCTCGATACGGTTAAGCTGGCTGTCGTCGACGTCGACGTCCTTGAGCTTGTCACCTACTCCCGGGAGCATACCGATGATAGACTTCATCGAGCCCATCTTCTTTATCTGCTTCATCTGGTCGAGCAGGTCGTCCATATCGAACTTGTTTTCCTTGAATTTCTGGGTGAGCTTTTCCGCGTCCTTTTGGGACATTACGTTCTCAGCCTTCTCGATGAGGGTGAGCACGTCGCCCATGCCGAGGATTCGCGACGCCATACGCTCGGGGTGGAACTGCTCGAAGTCGTCGAGCTTTTCGCCCATACCCACGTACTTTATCGGCTTACCCGTTACCGCGAGTACGGACAGTGCCGCACCGCCTCTTGTATCGGAATCGAGCTTCGACATCAGCACGCTCGTGATGCCTACGGCTTCGTCAAAAGCCTTGGCGACGTTTACCGCGTCCTGACCTGTCATAGCGTCGACAACGAGCATTATCTCGTCGGGGGTAGTGAGCTCCTTTATCTTTTTGAGCTCGTCCATGAGCGCCTCATCTACGTGGAGACGTCCCGCTGTATCAATGATGAGCACGTCGTGACCGTAATCCTTGGCGTGCTTGAGGGCTTCCTGCGCGATGATGACGGGGTCGGTCTGACCCATCTCGAACACCTTCACGTCAGCCTTCTGACCGACTATCTGGAACTGGTTGATAGCCGCGGGTCGGTAGATATCGCACGCTGCGAGCAGAGGGCGGTGACCCTCCTTCTTCAGCATTTTCGCGAGCTTGGCGGCGTGGGTCGTCTTACCCGAGCCCTGAAGTCCGCACATCATGATGACCGTGGGCGGCTTCGACGCGAAATTTATCCTTGCGTTGCTGTCTCCCATGAGGGAAACGAGCTCCTCGTTGACTATCTTTATTACCTGCTGTGCGGGAGTGAGGCTCGCGAGCACTTCCTCGCCGACGGCTCTCTCCGAGACCTTCTTGACGAAGTCCTTGACTACCTTGTAGCTTACGTCCGCTTCGAGGAGGGCGAGCTTGACCTCGCGCATTGCCTCGTTGACGTCGCTCTCGGTCAGCTTTCCCCTTGATTTCAGCTTTTTGAACACGTTATTCAGTTTTTCGGAAAGTCCTTCAAATGCCATGGGGACAAGCCTCCTTTTGTATATTGACGGTCAGGGCAGGTGCGCCGCTTACAGCAGCTCCTCGCTCCGTCTGACCTGTGAAAGTATCGCGTTTTTCAGCGCCTCGTCGGGTATCTGCTCCGCCTCGTCGGCTATCGCGGCGAAGCACTCGCGCATTTTCCCGAGCCGCTCGGCGAATCCGAGCCGCTCCTCATACCCGAGGAGTATGCTCTCGGTGCGCTTTATCAGGTTCCTCACCGCCTGCCGCGTTATCCCGAGCGGCGCGCCTATCTCGGCGAGCGAGAGGTCCTCGCAGTAGTAGAGCTCCATCACGCTGCGCTGGTGCTCGGTGAGCAGGTCGCCGTAGCAGTCAAGGAGCATCACGAATTTAAGTTCCTTAGCCATTTTCATTCTCCCGTAAAGGGTGTAACCTAAAATCACTTTACACATTATACACCATGACGCAGCGTTTGTCAAGCACTTTTTTCAATTTTTCAAGGGCTCCGCCCTTGACCCGCCTAAGGCTCTGCCTTTGGAATCCGTCGGGGCTCTGCCCCGAACCCCGCAGGGGAACACAGTTCCCCTGACCCCGTAATCACGCGGACGCTCGTAAACTCGCTCACCAAATATGGACGGCTACTCTTCTTCCGCGATTTTTAGAAATATGCACAGCTGCTTTTGTAGGGGCGCATTCCGTGCGCCCGCAGCCAACCGAATAATTTGACGGGCGAGCGGAACTCGCCCCTACAGGCAGGGATTTATCGCAATTAATTCTTGACAGAACGTACATAAAGTTATATAATAATTGTGTATAGATTGTTGGCGCCGTTGTGCGTTATTTTATAAATTGTGCTATCAGCAGAATGGAGACAGTTATGTATTATCTCGAAAACAGAGAGCTCTCATGGCTTAAATTCAACAAGCGCGTTCTCGAGGAGGCGGTGTGTCCCGAGACCCCCGTCCTCGAGCGCATATCTTTTTCCGCTATATATCAGAGCAACCTCGACGAATTCTTCATGGTGCGCGTAGGCTCGATCTCCGAGGACGAAAAGGACGAGAAGGACAAAAAGAAGAATAGCAAACCCGACAAAAACTCGGGTATGTCCGCCTCGGAGCAGCTCGACGCCGTGTTCACCGCCGTCCGCAGGCTCCAGCCCTCCGTCGAGGAGGCTTACCGCAAGAATATGGAGGAGCTCGCCCCCCTCGGCTTCGAGCACGTCAGCTTCGATACCGCCTCCCGTGAGGAACAGGACTTCCTCGAGCTCTACTTCAAGCGCGAGATAAAGCCTTTCATCTCGGGACTCGTCATCAACGAGGCGCTGCCGTTCCCGTTCCTGCGCAATAAGGAGCTCTACGTCGCGGTGCTGCTCGGCAACAAGAAGGGCGCCGTCACCATCGGTATGATACCCGCCACCAGCAAGGACAGGGAGCGCATGATACCCCTCGGCAGCAACGGCAGACGCTTTATCCTCGAGGAGGAGGTCATCCTCCACTTCGCACACCTCATGTTCAAGGGCTACAAGGTTCAGGACAGAGCCGTTATGCGCGTCACGAGGAGCGCCGATATCATGGTCGACAACAAGGGCGCAGACTTCCGCGACCGCATGGAGGAGCTCGTATTCAAGCGCACGAAGCTCGCTCCCGTGCGCCTCGAGATAACCGACGAATTCAGCCGCGACGCCCTCGATTACATCTGCAAAAAGCTCAAGCTCAAAACAGGCAGGGTGTTCAACTCGCATATACCGCTCGACCTCTCGTACCTGTACCAGCTTCAGGACCTCGACGACGACCCCAAGCACCACTACCGCAAGCTCTCGCCCCGCAAGGCGGCTATGCTCGCGGAGAACAGGCCCGTATTCGCGCAGGTAAAGGCGAAGGATATCCTCCTCAGCTACCCCTTTGAGGCGATGACGACCTCGTTTATACGCCTGCTTGAGGAGTCCGCGGCTGACCCGAAGGTCGTATCCATAAAAATAACGCTCTACCGCGTCGCACGCAACAGCAAGGTCATCAGCGCGCTGTGCGCTGCCGCCGAAAACGGCAAGGACGTAACCGTCATGATAGAGCTCCGTGCGCGCTTCGACGAGGCGAACAATATCGAGTGGTCGAAGGTGCTGCAAAAGGCGGGCATTAAGGTCTACTACGGTCCGAAGGAGTTCAAGGCGCACTCGAAGCTCCTGCTCATCACGAGAAAGGCTGTGGGAGGCGGATTCGACTACGTTACGCAGGTCGGCACGGGCAACTACAACGAGAAGACCGCTGCGCTGTACACGGATATGATGCTGCTCACGGCTGACAGGGACATCGCCGCGGACGCCGAAGCCGTGTTCGATTCGCTCGTAAACGGCACATTCGTGGAGTCCGCGAAGAAGCTGCTGATATCGCCGCTCGCGCTCAGACCGCAGGTGCTCGCGCTCATGGACGAGCAGATAGAGATAGCCCGCAGCGGCGGCGACGGCTACATAGCCGCAAAGGTCAACTCGCTCAACGACAGCGCCATAATCGACAAGCTCGTCGAGGCTTCACGCGCGGGCGTAAGGATAGAGCTCGTCGTGAGAGGCATATGCTGTATCGTGGCGGGAGTCCCGGGATTTACCGAGAATGTGAAGGTGCGCAGTATCGTCGGACGCTTCCTCGAGCACAGCCGCATTTTCATCTTCGGAAGCGAAAACAGGGAGCAGAAAATATACCTCGGCAGCGCAGACTGGATGAGCAGAAATACCGTCAAGCGCGTGGAGGTAGCAGCTCCCGTCGAGGACGAGCGCCTCAAGAAGCGCATACGCGATATGTTCCGCGTGCTGATGAGCGATAACGTCAAGGCGCGCGAGATGCAGAGCGACGGCTCGTACGTACACGCAGAGCGCAGAGACGGCGAGGAAGCCGTAAACTCGCAGGAATATTTCTACGCCGAGGCATACAGGCGTATCGAGGAGAAAAGCGCCAAGCAGGAGCGCATGAAGAACGCACGCGAGCACATCTCCGCAGCGAAAACGTCTGCAAAGCCCGCGGCGAAGAAGTCCGCGGCGGCGAAGGCAAAGGCTCCCGCGAAAAAAGCCGCAGCTCCCAGAAAGTCGGCAGCCGCGAAGAAGTCAGCACCCGAAAAGAAGGCTCCCGCCGCAAAGAGGACGACCTCACGCGCGAAGAAAAAGACTTCCTGACGATTTACAGATATTACTGAAAAATTAAATCAAAAAAACCTTGCAGTTTTTCCGAAGATGTGTTATAATGGTATTTACATTAGTATTTCATTTTATACCATATGGATAAACTGACCTTTAGAGGATGAATCAATGATAGGTTTTTATAACTATACGGTCATTCTTACGTATCTCAGCCTCGTCTCGTCCATTATCGGCATTATGCTCGCGTGCGGGCTCTGCGGCGGCGAGCCGCGTCCCACCTACGCGATAATCTGCCTCATGATATCGGGACTGTGCGATATGTTCGACGGCAAGATCGCCCGCACCAAGAAGGACCGCACCGACAACGAAAAGAAATTCGGCATACAGATAGACTCGCTCTGCGACGCTATCTGCTTCGGCGTGCTGCCCGCCGTTATCGGCTATTCGGTGGGTCTGAACAGCTGGGTGGACGTTCCCGTGCTGGCACTGTTCCCGCTTTGCGCCGTCATCAGGCTCGCGTACTTCAACGTCACCGAGGAGTCGCGTCAGAAGAAGACTGCCGATGTGCGCAAGGTCTACGAGGGACTCCCCGTGACGAGCGTTTCGCTGATACTGCCGCTCCTGTACAGCTTCCACAAGGACATCGGCGAGCGGTGCTTCCCCGCTGTGTACGGCGGAGCGATGCTCATCATCGCCATCGCCTTCATCACGCGCGTGAAGGTCAAGAAGCCGAGCATGAAGACTATGTTCATCTTCATCGGTATCGGCGTGCTGGAGTTCATATGGCTCATGTACAAGACCAAGACAAAATAAGCAGAACGGGCGTTTATCGCCCGTTTTTTTGTATGGGATAGTCGGTATCTGAACAGGCGGGCGGACACGCGGGTCCGCCCTATATTTGAGTAAGAGTGTAAACATATTAACGCCGAATTAATATATCTTCCGTTAAATCAACGAAATTTAAGCCCCGCCATTAGTGATTATTCCTAAAATTCGCGGAATTAATTCTACACGTCAACGTGTACAAACTGCACAAATATTATTGACTTGATTTGAGCATTGTGTTAGAATATAATCAGCGCAGTGTGTGCAGACACTGTAACAGGGAGATTTTACCACACACCATGAATCCGAAAAAGGAGGTTGATTCACGATGAAGTCATTCATCAAAAGGGCGGTAAGTACCGCCGCAGCGGCTGCGTGCCTGCTGACGAGCTTCCGCTTCACGTTCATCACAGACGTGACCGAAGCCAGCGCAGCAAGCGGCATGAGCGCTTTCGACATCACGCGTGAGATGAAAATAGGCTGGAATATAGGCAACAGCCTCGACGCTACGGGCGGCAACGGCAACTACGGTCTCAATACCGAGATAAGCTGGGGCAACCCCAAAACAACTCAGGCAATGATAGACACCGTAAAGAAAAAAGGCTTCAATACGGTGCGTATCCCGACAACGTGGTACCCTCACCTCGACGGCAGCAACAACATCGACAGCGCGTGGATGGCACGCGTCAAGGAGGTAGTCGACTACTGTATCAAGAACGATATGTACGTCATCCTCAACGTGCACCACGAGGAGTGGGTGAACGTCGCGCAGTTCAACGACAGCACCTATCAGAACGCCGAGGCTAAGCTCACCGCCATCTGGAAGCAGGTCGCCGCGACGTTCAAGGACTACGACCAGCACCTCGTCTTCGAGGGCATGAACGAGCCGCGTCAGACTGGCAACCCCTCCGTAAGTGAGTGGGGCAACGGCGAGGGCGATAACGGCTACACATGGAACTACATCAACAAGCTCAACGCCAAGTTCGTCGAGACAGTACGCGGACAGGGCTCTGCCGCGAACAAGGAGCGCCTCCTCATGCTCCCGGGCTACTGCGCTTCCTCGGATATGAAGGCTATCAATGCGGTGAGCTTCCCGTCGGGCGGCGGCAATATGGCTTATTCCGTTCACGCCTACCTGCCGTACTACTTCACCATGGCAGATGACGACAAGGCTAACCACAACTACCCCGGTCAGAGCGGCTGGGGCGAGGACTACACGGGAGCTATCAACAGCTTCTTCAGCAGCCTCAAGCAGCTCGAGGACCAGAAGAATATCCCCGTCGTTATCGGCGAATTCAGCGCCTCCAACTTCAATAACACCAGCGCGCGTCAGGCGTGGGCCAAGGACTACATCACCGCCGCCAAGAAGGCGGGTATCCCCTGCGTGCTCTGGGACAACAACGTCGAGGGCGGCAACGGCGGCGAATCGCACGGCTACCTCAACAGGTCGGCTAATTCGTGGTACTCGGCTTCCGAGCCCGTGCTCAACACGATGATGTCCGTCATCAACGACAGCTCTATCCTCTGGGGCGGCAAGGAGGCTCCTGTTACTCAGGCTCCCGTGACCACTACCCAGCCCCAGCAGACTACTCCCGCCAATCCGACGGTGCAACCCGACGGCAGCGGCGACTACTTCACCTGCTCGTTCGAGTCGGGCTCCGACAACTGGGAGAGCCGCGGCGGCGCGACGCTCACCAATGACACCGCCAACTACTACGACGGCAGCAAGTCGCTCCTCATATCGGGAAGAAGCAAGGAGTGGAACGGCGCCGCTATCAAGCTCGACTCCGACGCTTTCGTTCCCGGCGGCACATACAGCTTCTCCGTGGGCGTGCTCCAGAAATCGGGCAGCAGCGCTTCCATGCAGCTCTCGCTCCAGCAGAGCGACGGCAGCGATACCACCTATAACAAGATAGCGTCCTGCACAGCCGAGAGCGGCGTGTGGACCGACCTCTCCAACACCGAGTACACTATCCCCGAGGGCGGCAGCGACCTCGTGCTCTACGTCGAGACCGTCGACGGCTCGGGTGACCTCTGCGACTTCTATATCGATGCCGTACAGGTATCAAAGTCGGGCAAGGCTTCTCCCGTTGTCACGGGACAGGGCACTGTCTCGGCGGCGACTACGACTCCGAGCAGCGGCAGCTCCGCAGGCAAGAATGACCCCATAAAAATTATGCCCATCGGCGACTCTATCACCTTCGGCTACGGTCACACGGGCGGCTACAGAAAGTACCTCGACTACTACCTCAAGCAGCAGGGCTTCACTAAGGTGGACATGGTGGGTCCCGAGGGCTCAAACAGCGCAAGCTTCAGCTTCAACGGTCAGAATGTACAGTACGACGACAACCACGCGGGCTACAGCGGCTACACTATCGTGCAGAAGTACCCGATACCCAGCTGGGGCGAGAACGGTCTGCTCGAGAAGCTCAAGAACAAGAACGCTATCAAGAGCGCTCAGCCCGATATCGTGCTCCTTATGATCGGTACCAACGATATGACCGCTAACCGCGCCCTCAGCGAGTGCGAGACCGACCTCCACTCCCTCCTCGACTATATCCTCGCGGATATGCCCTCCGACGGTATCGTATTCCTCGCGTCTATCCCCGAGTTCACCGCTTACGGCGGCAACGCTCAGAGAGTCGCGAACTACAACAGCACCGTCAAGAAGGTGGCTGAGGACTACCAGAGCGCGGGCAAGAACGTAAGATTCGCTGACGTTCACGGCTGTCTCGACGGCATGAACGATATGGACTCCGACCAGCTCCACCCCACCGATAAGGGCTACGAGAAGATAGGCAAGTTCTGGGCGGGTATCGTGGAGGATTACGTGGCGGCTTCCGCTCCTCCCGAGACTACGACGACCACAACTACCACAACTACTACTAC
>JAUMVH010000096.1:9112-10095 GCA_030530245.1 Ruminococcus sp. | reverse complement strand
GCGGGCGTCGTCCTCCTCGCGCTGGCGGACGAATGCCGAATAATTGCCCTTGTAGCGGCGGAGCGTGCCGCGCTCTATCTCGCATATGGACGTGCACAGCCTGTCGAGGAAGTAGCGGTCATGCGAGACGATGAGCACTGCTCCCCTGTAGCTTCTGAGGTAGTCCTCGAGCCACATTATCGTCTTGAAGTCGAGGTGGTTGGTCGGCTCGTCGAGAATGAGCAGGTTCGGCTCCTCGAGCAGGAGCTTGGATATGCACAGCCTCGTCTTCTCGCCGCCGCTGAACCCCGATACCACGCGGCTGAGCTCGTCCTCGGAGAAGCCCATGCCGTTGAGGATAGTGCGTATCTTCACGTCGGTGTTGTAGCCGTCGTTCGCCTCGACCCACGACGAGAGCTGCTGGTACTCGTCGGCGGAGGAGCTGTCCCCCGCCTCTATGTCGAGCTCGATCTCGCGCAGGCGCGCTATCGCCTTGTGCAGCGGCTCGAAGACCTTCTGCATCTCGTCCATGACGGTGCTCTCGGAGTCGAGACCGCCCATCTGCTCGAGGTAGCCGATACTCGTCTTGCCCGCGAAGGAGACGATACCGTCCTTCTCGGTGAAGCGGTCAGGCTCGACGGAGCCCGTGAGTATTTTCAGCAGGGTCGATTTACCGCACCCGTTATTGCCCACGAGCCCTATCTTGTCGGTCTCGTCGATGGTCAGCGACACGTTACTCAGCACCTGTACGCCGTTGTAGAATTTATTTATATTTGTCAGGCTTGCAAGCATAAAATCTTCCTTTTCAGAGAATATAAGCCTATTTTACCATATTATCACACGAAATGCAAGGGCTCTGCCCTTGACCCGCCAGAGACGCTGTCTCTGGGCTCTGGCAGAGGCTCTGCCTCTGCACTCCGGAAGGGGGGATGCCGTGGACCCGGCGGGGGGGTGGCCCCCCCCCCCCCCCCGGCCCCCCCCCCACACACCCCCACGAAGGCGGC
>JAUMVH010000096.1:0-9102 GCA_030530245.1 Ruminococcus sp. | reverse complement strand
GAGGCTCTGCCTCTGGACTCCGCAAGGGCTCTGCCCTTGACCCGCTGGGGCTTTGCCCCAGACCCCAGCAAGGGACGCAGTCCCTTGCAACCCGTATTCGCGTCGCCGCTCGCTTTGCTCGCTCTCGTTGCGCGGACGGCAAGTCTGTACCCGCGACTGTAAGATACAAAGCGGGCGGCGGAACGCCGCCCCTACAATAAATCGCCGTCAGGCGATACATATAATTCCGAATTCCGAATTCAACGGGCGCACACTGTGCGCCCCTACATTACGTTTGCACAAACATAAAAAGCCCTCCGTGCCTATCGGAGAGCTTTTCATGAGGGTAAATTATAGAATAGTGAGGTTGTTATCTAAATGATCGCGTCCTGTGAACGCTGTGAGACGTCTGTCTACAGTTATATTATACTCGCTCGGGGACGCACTTACAATTGAATATCCTATCAAATTCAGAAGATTTTTTTGCAAAATGTGCATTTTTCAGTGCTCGCAGTATTGATTTTTCCACACGTTTATGATACAATATTTCATATAGAATATAATGACGTATGGTAAAAATATTATTTTACCTATGTAAAATATACTTCTTTTTCACCCGTAAACGCTATCGTACACAAAGGAGGTCCCCGTGAGCAAGCGTATTCTTATCGGCGTCATCATCACCGAATGTCAGATAGACTTCCAGAAGGAGATACTGCGCGGCATCGTCTCGCAGGCTTTCAAGAGCAACTGCGATATCGCCGTGCTCACTCCCCTGCACAACTTCTTCATGGACACCCCCCACAAGCAGATAGAAAAGAAGATCTTCGACCTCATCCTCTCCGACCGCTTCGACGGCTTCCTCTACGGCAGGAATACCTTCTACGGCGAGGAGATAAAGTCCTACATCGACAACCTCCTCGTGCGCTCGGGCAAGCCCGTTATGCTCATGGACTCCGCCGACCACAGGAGCTTCGAGACCACCTCTATCGACGACTGCGCCGCCTTCGAGCAGATAACCGACCACCTCATCGAGGTGCACGGCTTCAACAAGATATACTGCCTGACGGGTCCGAAGAAGCTGTTCGTGTCGGAGGAGCGCCTCAAGGGCTTCAAGAGCTCGATGAAGAAGCACGGGCTCTACTACGACAGGAGCTACTGCTACTACGGCGACTTCTGGCGAGAAGCCGCCAAGGACCTCGCCAAACGCATGATACGCGGCGAGATAGAGCGCCCCGAGGCTATCGTCTGCGGCAACGACTATATGGCTATCTCCCTCGCAGAGGAGTTCCTCAGCGCAGGCATACGCATACCCGAGGATATCGCCATAACAGGCTATGATTCCTCCGAGGAGGGCTACAGCTTCTCCCCGTCGATAACCAGCTTCAGCCGCCCTAACTTCCAGATGGGCGCCGAGGCTCTGCGCCGCCTGTACCGCATAATCACGGGCAAGATATGCAACCGCGTCCACAACGAGAACGGCGAGCTGCGCACGGGTCAGAGCTGCGGCTGTCCCGAGGACCAGCGCGTCGTACAGCGTATGCAGCGCCAGAACAGGATAAACGCGCGCTTTGAATCGAATATGCTCCAGAGCGATATGCTCTTCGACATCACCAACGTTGACAATCCCGCCGATTTCGCGGACAGGCTCGACAACTACACCTACTTCATTTACAAGCTCCGCCATATGTCGCTGTGCCTGACGAGGAAGTTCATCGACTCGCCGTCGGGAAGCTTCACCGACAAGCTCACCTTCTCGGCGGGCGACGATATGAGAACGGTGCTCTCGAAGTCAGCTGTCAGGCGCGAGGAGGTGTCCGACGAGTATTTCAGCTCGTTCGACTTGCTCCCCGTCTTCAACAAGGAGCGCGCCTTCCCGATAGCGTACTACATCTCGCCCCTCCACTACAACAGCAACTTCTTCGGCTACTGCGCCGTCTCCTTCGGCAAGGAGCCGATAAGCTTCGGTAATCTCTACCTTCAGTGGATAAATTACGTAAACGTCGCCCTCGAACAGCTCCGCATAAAGGCGATGATGAACCGCACCATCTCCACCGCCAACCACGCCCTCCTCTACGACGAGGTGACGGGGCTGCTCAACAGAAACGGCATGGAAAAGGCTATGTCCGACAGCAAGGGCGCGTGGGTGGCGAGCGGCGCGACCGTCGACTTCATACGCATACAGCTCACGGGCCTCAACAAGACCTACTTCCAGAGCGGCGAGGACAAGTGCCAGCGCGTTTTTGCGGCTTTCGCGCAGAAGCTCCGCGAGTGCGTCATGCCCGACGAGATATGCGGCGCGTGGTCGAACAATATCCTCGGAATCGTGTCGGCTCACCCCGAGCGTGCGGGCGAGCTATTCCGCGCGCTCTCCGAGAAGATAAAGGATTCCCAGTTCAGCGACGGCGAGAACTGCAACGTCGACTTCTCGCTCGGACAGTTCAGCCAGCTGATGACCTCCGACGCCAGCCTCGGCAACGCCATGCACAAGGCGGCGATAAACCGCCTCTTCAACTACAACATCTCCGAAAACAGCGCGAACCCGCAGTTCGAGAAGCTGTGTATGCTCCGCAACAGGATAATGAAAAATCCCGAGAATCCGTGGAATATCAGCGAGATAGCCGAGAGCCTCTACCTCAGCAAGAGCTACCTCCAGAAGATATACAAGTCCTACTTCAACAAGAGCATAATCGAGGAGATGATACAGTTCCGCATCGAAAAGGCAAAGGAGCTCCTGACAAATACCGATATGACCGTGACGGAGATATCCAAGGAGTGCGGCTACTCGTCGTACAACTACTTCGTGCGGCAGTTCAAGATATCCGAGGGGCTGTCGCCGTCGGAGTATCGCACAAAGAACGGGAAATAACAGCTATAATGAATGTATCGGGCGGATGTGGGCATCCGCCCCTACTTTTTGCCTGTACCGCACAATGTGTAGGGGGCGATGCCCTCATCGCCCCGTCACAGACCTTTTTTGAACAAAAACGGGCGCTCGGAAAGCGCCCGCGTTTTTTTATTTGTTTTGTTTCCGCCTTAACAGAAATAGGCGACCGCTGTATGGCGGTATATCCATATCGAGGTAGGCTCCGTAGCGGCTGAACTGCGTCTCGCCGTGCGGAGTCTCGCCGCTGTAGAGCTGGTCGTCCGAGTCGAGCAGGAGCTCCGCCTCGTACTCCTCGCCGACGTTGACGGAGTAGTCGAACTGGAACCAGTCCGAGAAATTGAGCACCGCAAGGATATCGCCGTCCGCACTCTTGCGGCGTATAGCATATACGCACCTGTCGGCGGACTCGCAGTCCTCCCACATGAAGTTGGTGGGGTCGTAGTCGTAGTGGAGGGCGTTGTAGGTGAGGTAAATGCGGTTGAGCTCCCTGATGTACTCGCGGAAGGAGTCATGCATGGGATATTTCAGCATATCCCAGTCCTGCTCGCGCTTGACGTCCCACTCGCGGAGCTGTCCGAACTCATTTCCCATGAAGTTGAGCTTCTTTCCGGGATGGGCTATCATGTACATATACATCGCGCGCGCCTGCGGGAACTTCTCGTCGTACTGACCGTTCATCTTTTGCAGAATCGTAGCCTTGCCGTGCACTACCTCATCGTGCGAGAGCGGCAGTATATAGCGCTCGTTGTAGAAATAGAGCATCGAGAACGTCAGCTTGTGGTAGTCACGGGTGCGATACATCGGCGCGCTTTGGAAATATTCGAGCGTGTCGTGCATCCAGCCGAGGTCCCACTTGTAGTCGAAGCCGAGACCGCCGTCAAATACGGGAGCGGCTACCTTCGGGTGCGAGGACGAGTCCTCCGCCGCCAGTATCGCCGACGGGTGGCGCGCCTTGAGCCCGCTGTTCATATCCTTGAGGAGCTGTATCGCGTACCTGTTCTCGCCGAGGTACTCCCTGCCGTTCCAGTATATCATATTGCGCACCGCGTCCATGCGCAGACCGTCGAAGTGGTACACCGACAGCCAGTAGTTCGCCGCCGACTGCAAAAACGAGCGCACCTCGCCCTTCGAGTGCATGAAGTTGAGGCTCCCCCACTCGTTGTAGGCGGCTTCGTTGTCGGGGAATTCGTACAGCCGCGTGCTGTCGTACTCCATCAGCGCGTAGTGGTCGACCGCGAAGTGCACGGGCACGAAGTCCATGATGACGCCTATGCCCTTTCTGTGGCAGATGTCGACGAGCTCCATGAGCTCCCGCGGGGTGCCGTAGCGCGAGGTCGGGGCGAAAAAGCCCGTTATCTGGTAGCCCCACGACTCGTCGGAGGGGTGCTCCGCGAGCGGCATGAGCTCGATGTGCGTGTAGCCGTACTCGGCCGCGTAGTCGGAGAGCATCTCGGCAATTTCCGCATAGCTGTACCAGTGCTCGAGCCCGCGTATCTCCTCCCCCGCCATGCCGAGGACGTCGACGGGCGGGTCGTCCTTTTCGGGCGGGACGAAGCCCTCCCTGCGCCGCCACGAGCCGAGGTGCACCTCGTATATGTTCAGCGGCTTGTCGCGGCAGTCGCTGCGCGTTGCCAGCCATTCGCCGTCGCCGAAGCTGTAGCCGTCAATGCTCCGTATCACCGAGCACGTCCCGGGGCGGACCTCCATGCCGTAGCCGTAGGGGTCGCAGTGGTCGATGAAGCCGCCGTCCTTGTCGTATATCCTGTATTTGTAGCGCATACCATCCTTCGCCTCGGGGCAGAGGAGCTCATAGAAGCGCCCGTCCTCGACAGGCACCATAGGCGTATCGCTCCAGCCGTTGAAGTCGCCGACTAACGCCACCTTCCCCGCATTCGGGGCATAGGTGCGGAAGAGCGTGCCCTCGTCGGTGATATGCGCGCCGAGGTACTCGTAAGCTTCAAAGGCGTCGCCCTTGTAGAATCCGTAGATGTCCATGGTATGCCACACTCCTTACAGAATCACCGCTTCATCAGCTGTAGTTCAGTGCGAGCCTGAAATCGACAGCCTCCGTGAACGGGTCGTAATATATCTGCTCGTTGTCCTTGCTTGCTATGAGATATGACTTCTTGTAGAATACGGGCACGAAGCCGCAGCCCTCGATGATACCGCGCTCTGCGGAGGTATATGCCTCGACGAGAGCGTTCGTGTCGGGGCACGTTCTCAGCGGAGCCGTCAGCTCCTCATCGCCCGCAGCATATTGCAGGCACGGCACATTCTCGAACTGCGCGATGACCGACGTACCGTAGCCGAGCTCACCCTTCAGCGGGTAGAGGGCTATACTGTAGCCGCCGTCCTCTATGCGCTGATAGTACTCCTCCTCCGTGACCTCGTCGATACCGATATAGGTGCCGAAAATGCTCTGCCAGTCCTGCGTGAGGGCGTGCAGGGCAGCCGTATCGACCGTGCCGCCGCAGACGAGCACCTTCACGCCCTCGAGGCTCTCCGCACCTACCTCGCTCTTGCCCTGCGCAAAGCAGGTCTGCGCCTCCTCGCGGTCGAAGAGGTCGAACGAGCGGTCGGACACAAGCTCGCGGTAGCTCCTGCCGCTGAGCATAACAGCGGGCGGTATGATACCGTAGGCGGGCGAGAGGTCGCTGTCGAGGCCCTTCGCGAGCTTTTCGCGGTCGACTCCGAGCGCGACAGCCCTGCGCATATTCTCATTCGAGAAGAACCTGTCCTCGGGGTTGAATATAAGTCCGAGAGTGGTCGCAGCCGTCCCCTCGACGATGTACTTTTTCGGGTTGTAGGGGCTGCGGCTGAGCGTAGTGAAGCATTCTGTCTCGTCGGACTTGAACACCTCGCGGATAGCTTCCTCGCCGCGCTCGATACTGAAGCTGAGCAGCGCGGGATAGATGTCGTAGGTCTCGCTCCAGTCGGCGTCGTTGCGCTTCATATAGAGGATATTGTTATTGCCGTAGGGGTCGTAGAACCACTGGCGCACGAAGAACGCGCCGTTCGACATCACCGACCTGTCATCGAGCCCGTAGCGTCCCTTCGTAGAGTCGAAGAACTCCTCGTTGCAGGGATAGGCGGCGGGAGTGCTCATAAGGTAGAGGTACTCGGCGTTCGGCTCCTCGAGCACCACCACGAGGGTGTTGTCGTCGGGAGCGTATATCTCCGCCTCGCTCGGGTCGATGAGCCCGCGCTCGATGAGGCTCGCGCCCTTGATACAGGAGAAGTCCTGCGCATACGGCGACTTCATCTTCGGGTCGAGCACTCTCCTCAGCGCGAACACGTAGTCCCTCGCCGTCACGGGGAAATACTCGCCCTCCTCGATGACGTCGTTGTCGTTCTCGTCGAAGAACCAGTAGTTGTCGCCGCGCAGAGTGAAGGTGTACGCGGTGCCGTCGTCCGAGACGGTGTAGCTCTCGGCGTTGCAGCAGACGATATTCCCGCCCGCGTCGACGCTCATAATGCCGCTGTACAGGTTCTTTATCACGGTATTCGAGGACGGGTCGTCCGCGAACTGAGGGTCAAGGCTCTCGGGGTTGCCGTCAAGCACAGCCTTGTACTGATGACCCGTACCGCTGCCCTTGTCCTCATTCCCGCAGCCCGTGAGCAGGGCTGCAAGTATCATAACGCTCACAAAAAGCGAAGTTTTTTTCACAATTATCTCCGTTCCGCCGCAAATACAGACAATCGGGGCTCCGCGGCAGGAGCCTCCGCAATAAAAGCAGTATTATCAGATACTTTTCCCCCGCCAACAGCGAGTCAGCGGGGGAATCTCTTTAGGCAACACCGCACAAAGCCCGCCTGACGGCTTTGCGCTGAATCTGCTTGCATATTTTCCGCCATCTTGTATAGAAATCCCTTGACATACGACAGTATGCCTGCGGAATTTCTATACAATCTGACGAAAAATCTGACTGCGCATCTTCACCACAAGCTTTGTGCGGTGTTGCCTTTATTTTTTCGCAGTTACTATAAATCCGTCGGAATTATTTCCCGATACGGTGTACTCCCTGTCCTTCGGCACGGGGACATCGGTGTCGCCCTCCTCCGAAGCGGGTACGTAGTATATGAGGCTGACAGCTCCGTCCACTGCCGAAATGAGCGGGTCTTCCTTAGTATGAGCCTTTAGCTCGGCGATATACTCCTCGAGGCACAAGCCGTTCTCGTGCATATATGCCGCGTGCGGAGCCCCGACATAACGGTAGGTGTACGTCCTCGCCTTTTCGCCCGTAGCCTCGTCCTTGCCCTCGGGATATCTCACGATGAAGCCGAATCGGCAGGCGTTGTCCGCGAACCATGCGCAGTCGCCCTCCGCCCTGAAATAAGGCGTGGTGCCGTCGTCGTTCATGCGGAACATATCGAAGGTACGTCCCGTATGATAATCGCAGTGACCCGCCTCGAACGTGCTCGACTTGCCGCTGTTGTGGCGGTCGACCTGTTCCTCGAACGTTCTGTAGCCGTCCTGCACGAATATATTTGTGGTACTGAGCGACGACGCGCGCGCGAACTCCGCCATCATAGCGTTGAGCTGCGAGATGACCTCTCTGTCGAGCTTCGTCACGTAGTCGCCGTGTGTATAGTAGTCGTTATGGCTTGAGACGACAGTCAGCAGGTCGAGGTCGCCCGCGATGAACTTGTACTCATGCTCCGCGTTCACGAGAACGAGGTCGCCCATGAATATCTCGTCGTGGGTATGCGTCTCGGCGGTGTAGCCGTCGTCGACAGCCTGAGTCGGCTTCTCCGAAACAGCCTTCGTCGTGACTTCGCTGCCGCTGCCCTTGGTGGTATCCTCCCCCGCAGGCGCGGTGGTCTGTGCGGAGGTGGTCGTCTCGGGCTTCGGCGTTCTCTTTTCGGGCTTTTCGCCCTTGCCCGTCAGAGCGAGCACGCACGAGGTCGCAAGTACGGCGATAGCGGCGAGAATGAGTGCGAAAATGACGATACGGTCGTACCTGACGCGGTATCTTCTGCGCTGTCTGCGTCTTTCTCCCTTATTCATATTCTGTTTTCTCCTTGTCTTTCTGTATCTTTATTTATCATCGAAAGAATCTTTTGTTGCCGCGCGATATCTGCGCATATTAAAGTATATCACAAATGCCGTCTGATGTAAAGGGATTTTTTGCTGTTTTCGGAAAATTTTTTTATATGATGTCCCCCACTCGTCGGCGAGGAGAGACGATAGCAGTGAATAGTGAAGAGTGAAGAATGAATAGTGAATAGTTGTGGAGTTCGCTACGCTCACATATTTAATATATCGCCGCAGGCGATACCTTAACTATTCACTTTTCACTATTCGTTATTCACTATTCACTGTTCCCCCTCGTCGGCGAGGTGCGCCGCCTCCGAAGCCGCTTTCCTGCGGTACTCCGTCGGTGTGCAGCCGCGGTGCTGCTTGAACTGGCGCATGAAGTAGGAGTCGCTGTCGTAGCCGCACTGCTCCGCCACCGCGCTGACGGACAGCTCAGTCTCGGAGAGGAGCTCCTCCGCATAGACAAGGCGGCTCTCGATGACGTCCTGCAAAAACGTCACGCCGAACGCCGAGAGGTATATGCGGTGGAAGTACGTCCTGCTGATGTCGAGCTCCGCGCAGAGCTCGTCCACCGACCACGCGCGCATGGGGTCGTCGTAAATCTCCTCCCTCAGCTCCTTGAAGCGGTCGTACATCGGTACGTCGCGGCTCGGCTGGGGAGTGGGCTCAGTGCTGCACATATCGCCGATGCATATCAGTATCATGCGCATCGAGAGCTCCATGAACTCGCTGTTTCGCCTGCCGTTTATGCCGCTGCGCACCTTCATGCTCTTGATGAGGGAGGCGATGACGAAGTCGTCCGCGAGGTCTACGGGCACGTCGAACGGTATATTCATCGAAGCCGCATACTGCTTATCGGCGGTGGAGGGACGGAAGTGCACGATGTCGTACTTCATGGTCCTGCCGTCCTGCGGGCGGAAATACTGGCGCTTGCTGCCCGTGTACATTATCGCGGAGCCCGCCGCGCATATTTTCTCGTTCCCGCCGAGGTTGAACACCACGGGCGTTCTGAACAGGTAGAGGCAGTAGTCCTCGGACATCTCGCCGTATACCGTGCCTGTCCGTCTGCATCCGAGCACTATCTTGGTGACTTTCATACTGCCGCCTCCTTCCCCAAAGGCTCTGCCTCTGGACTCCGCCAAAGGCTCTGCCTCTGGACTCCGCTGGGGTGACTCCCCACAGTGTGGGGAGATGTCAG
>JAUMVH010000095.1 GCA_030530245.1 Ruminococcus sp. | reverse complement strand
CGCGCTTCCATCTACAACGCTATGCCTCTCGAGGGCGTTGAGAAGCTCGTTGCTTTCATGAAGAAGTTCGAGGAAGAGAACTCGTAAGCGCGGACTCAAATGTAGGGGCGAGTTCCGCTCGCCCGCCAATACACCGCGACATAGCACATCAATCGAATCGTAGGGGCGCACCCATGTGTGCGCCCGCAGAAATGCATGGGAATTGACGGGCGGACACACGGGTCCGCCCCTACAATAATTCCGAATTGTAATCACGCATTACGCATTACGCATTTATACATTAAATACTGGAGGTAATGACAATGTTCAACATACAGACACTCAATAAGATCTCTCCCGTCGGCACGGACGTTTTCGATAAGAGCAAGTACGCTATCGCTGACGCTCCCGCTAATCCCGACGCTATTATGGTCCGCTCCGCCAAGATGCACGATATGACCTTCGGCGACAAGCTCATCGCTATCGCCCGTGCAGGCGCAGGCGTGAACAATATCCCCGTTGACAGATGTGCTCAGGAGGGTATCTGCGTATTCAATACCCCGGGCGCTAACTCAAACGCCGTTAAGGAGCTCGCTATCTGCGCTCTGCTCCTCGCTTCGAGAAAGATAGTCGAGGCGGCTCAGTGGTCCGCTTCCCTCAAGGGAACAGAGGACGCTCCCAAGACCGTTGAGAGCGGCAAGAGCAAGTTCGCAGGTCCCGAGATCGCGGGCAAGACCCTCGGTATCATCGGTCTCGGCGCTATCGGCGGAAAGATCGCCAACGCCGCTGAGGCTCTCGGCATGAAGGTCATCGGCTACGACCCCTACCTCTCCGTAGGCGCGGCGCTCCACCTCGAGCCCTCCGTTCAGGTCGTAAAGGATATCAACGACATCTACAAGAACAGCGACTATATCACCATCCATATGCCCTATACTCCTCAGACCAAGAACACTATC
The DNA here is from genome assembly GCA_030530245.1 of Ruminococcus sp. Taxonomy (GTDB): domain Bacteria; phylum Bacillota; class Clostridia; order Oscillospirales; family Ruminococcaceae; genus Ruminococcus. The sequence continues at coordinate 9,211 of JAUMVH010000095.1, read as the reverse complement.
GACGCTGAGCAGATAGCTATGATGAAGGACGGCGTCCGCCTCATCAACCTCGCACGCGGCGAGCTCATCAACAGCGAGGCTGTTGTTAAGGCTATCGCTGACGGCAAGGTTGCTAAGTACGTTACAGACTTCGCTGACGACATCGTGCTCGGTGCCGAGAACGTTATCGTTCTTCCCCACCTCGGCGCTTCAACTCCCGAGAGCGAGGACAACTGCGCTGTTATGGCGGCTGAGGAGCTCATCGACTACCTCGAGAACGGCAACATCAAGAACAGCGTGAACTACCCCAACCTTTCCATGGACTGCACTGATACCAAGATCTGCGTTATCCATAAGAACGTTCCTACTACTATCGCTTCCATCACCTCCGCAGTAGGCAACGAGGGTATCAATATCGAGAACATGGCTAACGCCAGCAAGGGCGATTTCGCTTACACTATGCTCGACGTTACAGGCGAGGTGCCTGCTTCCGTTGAGGGCAAGATAAACGCTGTGGACGGCGTTATCCGCGTAAGAGTTATCAACAAGAAGTAAGAGAAATGGCTGTCGGGTATCCGTGATACCCGTACGGCAGCAATACGAGGGCTTGCTGGGGGGAAGGACCTTTCTGAAGAAATGTCCTTCCCCCAGACCCCTTTTCCAAGGACTTTTAGCCCAAATTTTTGCCCCATAGGGTGCCCCTGCTCTGAAAAGAGTGGGGGCTTTGCTTTTTTAGAGCACCCTATGGGGAAAAAGCTTAAGTTGGAAGTTTTAGGGAGGGAGTTTGAGGGTGACTCCCCGCTGTGCGGGGAGATGCCGCGAAGCGACAGAGGGGACCGCCGCTGTCAGCGGAACCCTTTTCAAAAAGGTCCTCCCTCAATAACGGCTGCGTAATATCTGCGGAAGGATCACGCATATTTGGCGGTAATGTTCACATACTACCGTAAAGGAGATGATAGTATGAACATTACTCCGCAGGTATACGGCGAAATGAGCAGGAGCGCCTCGCCGCGCTCGAATGTACGGGTAAACACGGCTGTGGCGTTCCTGACGGGCGGAGCGATATGCGCTGTCGGACAGGTCATCCGTATGTTCGCGGAAGCGGCGGGAGCAGACGCGGAGACGGCATCGCTGTGGACGTCGGTCACGCTCATTATCGCGAGCTCGCTTCTGACGGGACTCGGCTGGTATCAGCGTCTCGCCAAGCACGCGGGCGCGGGGACACTCGTGCCGATAACGGGCTTCTCGAACTCGATAAGCTCGTCGGCTATCGAGGCGCGCTCGGAGGGTCTTATCCTCGGCGTAGGCACAAAAATCTTCACCATAGCGGGACCCGTTATCCTCTACGGCTCGGCGGCGGCGTTCGTATACGGACTGCTGTACTACATCGTCACCCGCTGACCCTCTCGCAGACGGAGACGACGAACTCCCCGCCGCGCAGGATATACTGTCGGAAGCGCCAGCCCTGCTCGGTGCAGGAGATATACCCGTCCGCGAAGGAGAAGCCGACGGTATTCATCGGGTAGGATATGCCCCTGCCGAGCGCCTTTACGAAGGCTTCCTTGAGCGTCCACAGGCGGAAGAAGAGGAGGTCCCGCCCGCTCTCGGGGACGGCTCCGAGCATAGCCTGCTCCTCGGGAGTGAACACCCGCCTTGCTGCGTTGGGACGGTACCCGCGCACCTTCTCGCAGTCGATACCGCACTCGCGGTCGGAGACTATGCAGGCGGCGATACCGTCTGCGTGCGAGAGGTTGAAGCGGACATCGTCTCGCTGCGCGAGGAAGGGCTTGCCGTGCTCCCCGAGCGTCAGCAGGTCCTCGCTGTAGGCTATATTATAAGGTTTCAGGCACTCCCCGAGCAGATTATGCGCGTGGGAGTGCTGTTTATTTTTATCGAGCCGGATCAAAGAAATCATAAGCATAAACATCACCATTCACATTATAGCACATTCGGACTCCGCTGACAATATTACAAATGTAACTGCGAAAGTGACCGCCGACACCTTACATTTTCCGCGCGCACGTGATATCATATAGTCAGCAAGGGAGATGATGATATGAACAGAAGGATACCACAGCAGATGAAGATAGCCTATGCGCTCGTACTTTTCCCCGTGGCGGTGCTGGTGTTGTGGAGCGTATATGCCGCAATTTTCGGCTACAGCTACGACTTCATATCCAGTCTCGGAGACGGCGAGCTCTCCTACGGATTTGACGGCATATCGGAGGTGCTGAATGCTTTCGCGATATGTGTCGTCTGCACTCCGCTGATGTGGATATCCGCGATAATTTGGGTATTCGCGAGCCTCCACCTCACCGCGCGAGGCATAGCATACATCAGGACCCGCAGCTTCGATATGTCTCAGCCCGCACACGACATCTTCACAGCAGCGGCAGCGCTGATGGATATGATGTTTCTATTCGGCATAATAAGGGTACTCTGAAAGGCGGTGTTACTGTGAAAGAGCGTTTTCCCTCGCGGCTGAACACAGCCTACGCGGTATCGCTGCTCCCCGTCGGAGCGGCACTGCTTGTCGGGCTGTACTATGCGGTTTTCGGCTACAGGACGCTGTCTACTATCTTCTTCGGCAGCGGCAAGGAATACGGCTTTGAAGCCTTCATCGACGTAATGCTCACCCTGATTTTTTGTATGTGTTTTATATGGGAGTGGATAGCAGCGGCGATCGGAATAGTTGTCCTGAGTCTTATCTACATAGCCAAGCGTATCAGCTTTCGGATACGCGGAGAGCTCCGTATGTCCGATACAGCGATGACTCTCTTCACGGCTGCGGCTGCGGGCGTGAACGTCCTCGTTGTGATAGGGCTTGTACGGCTCTTTTTCTCGTAAAGCTGCGCGGCTCTGAAAGGAAGTGTTTCTATGAAAAAGATACGTATTCCCCGTCCTTCGGACAGGGCAACGGTGTGCCTCGCAGTATCGTTTATGGGAGCTGTTTTCAACGGATTCTGCTCGTATATTCTGCTCGACAGGTACTACAATACCCCGCCCGAGCACTACCGCAACGGAATAGAGTAGATTGCACACGATATAGGCAACTGGCTCGACAACTGGCTTACAGGCTCAGTCGTCGGAATTATCGCTGCGGCGTTCCTTGGCTATATCGTTATCTACCTGTTATGGTACATCGGCTATCGCATAACAAGAAAAAAATAAAGACTTCAGAAAATGCTCTTCGTTTTCTTCATAAAACTTCTGCGAGGAGCTGTGTTACACTGAAAGGATGTGTTTTTTATGACATGGAACAAAGTGAAAAAAATGTTATTATCCCTGCTCTTTGACATTTCTTTTATTCCCGCATTCTATCTGTTAGCTATATTATTTGAACCGCCGCATGTAACCGCTCATGGTTACAGGACCTATATTCTTGACCCCGCTTTGGACCGCATTGCAGAATTCTTATTTGGCAGTGCCGATAAGGGTTATAACGGTATGAATCACTTGGAGTGCTGCGTGGTATTTGGCATGATCTTAGCATTTGTCCTTTTGAGCTGCTTGGTTTTCCAAATATTATTTATAGTTTTCGTTTCAAAAAAAACAAGCAGAAAAAAAGGCGGTTATCAGAAAGAAATAAATAATTATCAGGAAAAGAATTCTCGTACCTTGATGATAATGAACATATTTGTTCCGTTTGCGGGTATCGGAGCTGCAATCAGCGGTTTCATCTCGTATAGATCATTTGAACAATACTACAATTCCCCGTCTGTACACGTTCCCACTAAGATCGAAGCGCTCTATCAAAAAGCAGATATCTGGTTCGATACCGCATTCTTCGGACTGCTCCTCGGAGCTTTCACGGTTATATGTCTTTGTTTTATTGCAGCTTGTATTTTATGGTCTGTCAGATATCTCTTTGCAAAAGAAAAATAAAAAGTATAACAATTGCTCTTCGCTTTCCTGAAAAACAGGCTCTCCGATGTCGGGGAGCTTGTTTTGTTAAATCATAAAAATATGTAAAGTGTACTTGACAGAAAATGTAAAGCGTGCTATACTAAAATCACAGTAAAAGTAAAGCTCACTTTACATCAACAAGGAGGGAGTTCTATGCTCGGGAATATACACGATTTCATAGGAGCAGCTCTGCCGTTCGCAGCGGCAGCAGTCGCCGTCGCAATCGTATTTACTTATTCAAATGAAGGAAAACGACACAAAAAGGAGAAAAAAATTGAAAAATAGGATACAGGAGCTGCGAAAATCCCGAAAAGTCACGCAGCAGGAGCTCGCGGACGCACTTTCGGTCACGCGTCAGACGATAATCTCGCTCGAAAACGGCAAATACAACGCCTCATTGGTCCTCGCACACAAAGCAGCCCAGTTTTTCGGCGTTTCTATCGAGGAACTGTTCATTTTCGAGGGCGACGAGAACATCAATATTACCGACCTTTTACTGAAAGGCGTATTTTTCAAAGAGAGCTGATTTTTCGCTGCAAATTATTATTAAAAGGAGAAAAATTATGGAAGAATTCAGAAAAAAACTCAAAAACCGCTCAATGATACTGTTACTGCTCTGCGGCTTTGCACCTATTCTTTTCGTTACTCTTTGGTTTATCACAAAAGGAGCAAGCGATTTTGCCCAAGGGCTCTCTATGGGTATACTTACAAGCATTGAATTTTGCTCGATAGTAGGGCTGGTAGAGGCACTCGTCCTGCTCCGCGACGAGAAAAAGCTCAAGGAGAAGTACATCGCTTCGACAGACGAGCGCAACAAGGCGATAGAGAAGGAAACTGCCTCGAAGTTCCTGCCTGTTTCTACCTATGCTATCGGCTTTGCAGCCGTTGCTGCGGGCTTCTTCGACATCAGGATATGTATGACGCTGACTGCCGTTCTGCTCTTCAACCTGTTCGTTTTTTTAGCGCTGAAGGGCTACTATATGAAGAAGATGTGACCCCCTTGACAAATTGGATCTTATGCTGTATAATGTAAGTGAAATGAATGAGAGAGCATTTCACAAGTCATCTATCTTACGCAAAAAAGAAACACCCGAAGCTGCAACTTCGGGTGTTTTTCCGTTAAAAACGGAAAGGGCTTTTGTCGGGCTACTTCCTGTCAAGCCGCTTGCTTATGTAATTTGCAATCACACCAGCTACGACAGAAGCAATAAATGAGAGAAAAGAAGTCATCTATCTCACCTCCTTCCTGACGGAAGAAGCCGACATCTCATTATAACATTTGTGCCATTTTATGTCAATCAAATTGCGTTCCCATACATTTGGCTGCCGTAAGGTGTTTGGTATGGCACGCGGCGATAAACCTGCCGTCCGTACGGGTGAGCGAGCTTGCGAGCGTCCGCGCGAACTGCCCGCGGGGGCTCCCCGCCGTCCCCTACAATTGGTAGCCGTAAGGTGTTTGGTATGGCACGCGGCGATAAACCTGCCGTCCGTACGGGTGAGCGAGCTTGCAAGCGCCCGCGCGAACTGCCCGCGGGGGCTTCCCGCCGTCCCCTACAGAATGTAGCCGCTGGTTTGGCGGTGTATTGGGCGGGCGCACAAACTTCCTACCTAAAAGTCTTTGGAAAGGTTCATCCGATAGCGGTTACATGGTTTTTGCGGGAGAAGTACGCTTATTTGACAGTATTATGTCACATAATGCCGCAAGGGACATTAGTATGAGCCCTGCTGCGGAGGCGAGCTTGCCGAGTCCGAGCAGCGGTGCGGTGAAGCGTATCTCTACCTCGTGGGAGCCTGCGCTTATCGGGAAGCCAAGGAACGCTGTGTCCGTCTTTATGGGGGCGACCTCCTCGCTGTCGACGAGGACTGTGTAGCCCTCATGCCACACGAATGAGGTGTCCGCAAAGCCGTCCGCGGAAGCTGTGATACGTCCGTATATCGCGTCTCCGCGGGTGCGGGACATATCGGGCTCGAACGCGGTCAGCCCGTACGTCAGACTGTCGAGAAAGCTCGGCTCGAGCGTGTACGCGGTCAGCTCCGAGAGCGCGAGCTCCCTGCCCGTCAGCTCGACCGTGAGCGTGTCGGAGAGGTCGGAGATGACGTACTCGAAGAGGTTGTTGCCGTTGTGATACTTCCATTTCGGGTTCGTGAGCGTGTTCTTCACGCCGTTTATGCGTATGCGGACATCGCCGCCGCGCTCCCAGCTGAAGCTGCTCTGCGGCTCCTCGTCGCCGACGCGGAAGCGCAGGAGCAGTATCTTTCCGCGCACGCTCTCGGGGAGCTCATACGTGTAGGACAGCGTCCCGCCGTCGGGGATTATCGTGCGGGTGCCGTCCGCAAGCGTGGTCTCGTACTGCCCGCTGATATCGCCGCAGGCGGCGAGGTCGAAGATGTCGCCGATGTCTGCCTGCACCACAGCGGGTGTGAACTCCGCGTCGGGGAGCTCCGCGGGCACTATCGTATACCTCATCAGAGCCTCGATATTCTGCGGATAATCGAGGCTCTCGTACTGCCGCTGACTCATAGCGGGCGAGCCCGTCCATATCAGCGGGAAGGCGTTCCTGTTCTCGTAGAGGCGATAGCCGTCGGGCGTCTGCTTTATCAGCTCCAAGCCGTAGAAATGGGCGTCCTCGCGCGTGATGTAGTACCTGTTGCCCATGCGGCAATTAAACAGGATATTGCGCGAGCGCGTCGTCAGCGCGGAGTTGCGGTACTCGTTCTCGCTGCACATCTCGGACAGGTAGAAGCGGTTGTAGTCCTGCGAGTGCACGGACGAGTAGAGTGTGTCGGTGTAGTGGCTCGGCGCGTAGACCTTGTTCACGGTGAAAAGGCGGGTGGTGTCGACAGCCGTGCGCACCATTTTACCGTCCGAGACATCAGTGACGAGCTCCGCGACGGTCGGGGAGTTGACTACACGGAAGCTCTCGAGCGGCTGGAGCTTGTCGTACCTGTTGCCGCAGATGCACGATATCAGCGGGACTGCGAAAAACAGCGCGCAGAAGCGCTTCCTGCCCGTTTTTGACAGCAGGAGCGTGCCGAGGGCGAAGAGTGCCGCGTCTGCGAGATAGGCGAGTATGAACGGGCTGAAACGGCAGTATACCGCCGATATCGCCGAGCTTATCGCGAAGACGGCAAGGGCTGTTTTCAGCCGCAGGTCGGTGGACGCGAAGATGTGCCCGAGGAGCTCCGCCGTCGGGATAAGCGCGAGCGGCAGGAATGCGAACAGCACCTTCGGGTCGGTGTAGAGCGTGCCGTTGAGAAGGTAGAGAACGGCGGGGCAGCAGGCGGTCAGCAGTACGAGCGCGGCAATGAAGCGGCTGCCGAGCCTGCCGCTGAAAAGGCTGTATATCGCCGCAAACACGCCAAATGCTGACAGTCCCATCGTGTAGCCGAAGTAGGTCAGGCGGTCGTAGCGGATCGTCGGCAGGAAGTCGTGCAGGGTCACGGCGGCGTCACCGCTGCGCCCGCTGATAAGCACGTGCGCGGTCGGGAGCAGCAGTACTCCCGCCATGAGCACGCTCACGGCGAGAGCTCCCGCGAACGGGAGGTACTTTTTCGCCCGCGCGGGGAGCTTCGCGCCGTCCTCGGAGAGCACGATGTACACGCCGTAACAGGCGAGCGCGGTCAGCGCCGAGAGCGCGAAGTAGTAGTTGCACATTATCATCAGGAACGCCGACAGTATCAGCGGAGCGCGCCTGCCGCGGCGGAAAAAGCTGTCCGCACTGAGCATGGCGAGCAGCAGGAATGGCATATACCCCGTGAACATTATCTGGCGGTGACTGTTGATGATGAGGGGCACCGAAAGTGCGAAAAACAGCGTGGTACAGGCGGTCACGGCAGTCCCGAACCTGCGCCGGAAGAAGGCGTACAGCGCTCCCTCGGAGAAGAGCACGGAGAGCACGCTCGCCGCCATGATGTAGGCGCTCATCGGCACGAACGGGAGCAGGTACGAGAGCATTATCACGGGCGAGTACAGCCCGTAGTAGGAGAGCGTGTAGATGTTTTCGCCGCCGCCGAGGTTCGGCGCGTACGACGGGAAGAGCTCGTGCGTGGAGTAGAAGAGCGTGCGGAAATACTCGGGAATGGCGTAGTGCTGGGACGCCCAGTCGTCGCGCGAGCCGTAGACAGTCCCCTCCGTGAGACAGAGCGCCATTATCGCGAGCGTGAGCAGCATTATCCCGCCGAGGGCGAGAAAGTCGGACTTGCGGTATCTTTTCATGGGAGCTCCGCCTCCTCCCACTCCTCGTAGGGGAGCATATGCGCGAGCTTGGCGACCGTGCGCTTCTGCGAGCAGTAGATGCCGCAGAGCTCGCGCTTGCGGTCGAGCCTGTCCTCCGCGACGGGCGTGAGGCTGCCCTCAAATTCGGGGAGGCGGCGCGCGGAGTGGTAGTCGCCGAAGTAATAGAGCGTGCCCGTCCCGCACTCGGTGAAAGCCTCGGTCACGAGCGCGCTTGTCCGCTTGTGGTGGACATGACCATATTCGCCCGCAGGATTGTGAGTGGCGACGGTCTGCCACTCCCTGTATTGCAGGAGCGTGGCGATGTCTGACTCTATGCCGCCTGCGACCTCGTCCCAGCCGTCGCGGCGGAGGTTCACCTTGTCGGGATATGAGAGCATGAGCGGCGTGTTACCGCTCTCGGTGACGGCTTCGCTGAACTCGGCGGAGCGGACGGGGTCGGAGCCGTGCGTGAGGCTCACCACCAGCCAGCCGCCGTCGAGGAGGTGAGCTCCGCCCCACAGCGTCTCGTCGTCGGGGTGGGCGACTATCATGAGCTTGTCCGTGATTGGCGGACAGTCTATCGACTCCGCGGACAGGGGAGCGACGTCGTGGGCGCGGTCATAGCTGAGGTGCAGGACGAACGTCACCGCACAGGTCAGTGCGAACAAAAGCGCCGCAAATGCGAAATATAGCCGTTTCATAGCTGTCACCACCTTCGTGTCGGTATCGTAAAAAGCGCCGATAACGCTATCGGCGCACTGTATCGTCAATTTTGTGCGGGACGTCGCGGGAGGCGTCCCCTACATTTCGTTGATTATGAATTGTTGGGATATTGGTGGGGCGATGTGGGCATCGCCCCCTACAAATGGTAAGGCTCGCGGAGAAAAATTAGCGGTTTGTTCAGCTGAGCGAGCTTGCGAGCGTCCGCGTGAATCGCCAGCGGGGGCTCCCCGCCGCGAATCGGCAGCGCGGACACCGCGCTATTCAAGGGTTATGTCGAGCAGGCTGATGTCGCCCGACAGCCGCACGACGAGTTCGCCGCTCTCGGGGAGCCCCGCGGGGAGTTCGGCGGTGTACTCGCGGAAGTCGTCGAAGCCGTCGGCGGGGGAG
>JAUMVH010000094.1:5375-10207 GCA_030530245.1 Ruminococcus sp. | reverse complement strand
TGCAGGGTGTGGGACAGCGTCCCACGAAATGCAGAGCCCTTGTCACAGGAGGATATTTTCTTGCATATTATAAAACGGCAGGGGCGACCTGCCGATAAAAAGGAGGGAATATCATGGCGACATTCTACAATCAGGCTACGCTTTCCTATAACGGAAACGTGACTGTTTCAAATATCACAACAGGCGAGATACTCGACACGGTATCCGCCACCAAAACTGCCCTGACCGACACCTACTCGCAGGGCTCGGATACTGCTTTCGTCATAAGTATTCGCAACACGGGTACGGCTGACCTCACGGGGCTCACCGTCACCGACGACCTCGGCAGCTACAGCTTCGGCGACCCCGCAGAGGAGCTCGTCCCGCTGACCTATACCGAGGGCTCGGCAAAGCTCTTCATCGACGGCGTATTGCAGGCTGACCCGACGGTCGGCTCTGCTCAGCCGCTCACCTTCACGGGCATTTCGATACCCGCGGGCGGCAGCGCGATACTCACCTATGAGGCGGCTGTCAATCAGTTCGCGCCCTTCGGTGCCGACGCGAGCATTACCAACACCGCGGAGATAACGGGCGCGGGCGGAAGTGTCCTCGCTTCCGATTCCGCGACCATTACCCCCGAGGAGGGCGCGGAGCTCACGATAACGAAGTCGCTCTCGCCCGTGACAGTCTCGGGCAACGGCGAGCTGACCTACACCTTCGTGATACAGAACAGCGGTACGGCAGCAGTCACCGCGGACGACAGCGTCATTTTCACCGACGTTTTCGAGCCCGCGCTCGATATCACGGCTGTGACCTACAACGGCGCTCCGTGGACTGAGGGTACGAACTACACCTACAGCGAGGCTACGGGACTCTTCACGACTCCCGAGGGGCAGATAACCGTTCCCGCGGCTGAGTTCACGCAGGACCCCGATACAGGCGCGTGGATAGTGCAGCCCGGCACAAGCACTATAGTCATCACAGGCACGCTCATCAGCTGACCTGTCCTTCCCCGAGCGGCGGTATGCCGTTCGGGGAATTTTTCTGTCGGCGGCAGGACTCTGCGTGACGTCGAGGACGCCGTCCCCTACTTGAAAGATGCTGCGGAATGTGGTATACTTATTAAAAGTTCCTTTTAGGAATTGTGCTGCGAAGATAAATCGGAATTTATGGGGGAGAAAATGGAACAATCAAATCATACACGATGCTACACTTATTTTCGCATAGTAGGGAATTTTAATCCCGAAATCGTATCAGAAATGCTTCAGCTTAAACCTCAAAAAGCATGGAAAATCGGTGATATAAGAAAAAATGGAACTAAATATGAGTTTGCTGCTTGGGAATATGGATTTTGTGAAGATTATGATATTATTGTTGATAATCAAATGAGAAATACTATATATCGGCTTCTGCCGAAAGTCGATATACTAAAGATAATAAAGCAGAAATATGATGTGAGTTTTTACTTGGAAATAGTTCCGACACTTGTTTACGGTGAAACAATGCCTTGTTTAGCTCCCTCGTTAGATGTAATGAAATTTTGTTGTGATACTCAAACTGAAATTGATATAGACTTATATGCTGAAATTTCATGAACCAGTAAATTCTGATTTATTTCAGGAACACTAATTCCGAATTTAAAAAAAGCGGGAGCACCCGAAAAAAATTTGAAAACTACCCCGTTTTTGAAAAATACCGTGCGTAAACTATATTAAGATATGGGGGTGATCTGAATGGATCCGGACACACATCAAATCATAACCCAAGTCTATCAGGCAAAAAAGGACAGCGCCGCTGCTGACGAGCTTATCGCGGCGTATATGCCGTTCATCAGATCGGAGACGGCTAAGTTCCTCAACCGCCCGCCCGAGCAGAGCGACGACGAGCTCAGTATCGCCATGTTCGCCTTCTACGAGGCTATACGTACATATTCGCGGCTTCGCGGCGCCTTCCTCAAATTCGCCGCAATGAAGATAAAAAACCGTCTGATAGATCACTACCGCAAGGAAAAGAGAAACAGGATCACGGTCTCGCTCGACGAGGAGTCCGACGACCGTCCCGATTTGATAGATACAATAAAAGACGAGCACGACAGCTTCGCGGAGGGAGAGATACGCGAGGCTACAAGGCAGGAAATTGCCGAGCTCTCCGCGCAGATGACCGATTTCGGAGTCTCCATGCAGGACATCGCCGACAACTCTCCCAAGCAGAGGCGGACGCTCGAATGCTGCCAAAAGGCGGTGCACTACGCACGCCATAATCCCGAGCTGCTCGAGGATTTTCTCCGCACCAAGCGAGTCCCCATCGCTAAGCTCGCAGAGGGCGCGGAGGTCGAGCGGAAAACGCTCGAACGACACAGACGCTACCTCGTGGCGGTGCTGCTGATATGCACAAACGGCTACGAGATACTGCGCGGTCACATAATGCAGGTACTGAAAGGAGGGGGAGATGTATGAAATACCTTGTAATGGAATGTCATGAGGGATATGCAGTCCTGATGGACGAGGAGTCGCGCTTTGTGAACGCGGCAAATCTGCACTACGAGGTCGGTCAGACGGTCACGGAGCCGCTGCTGCTCGGGACCGAGGACAAGCCGAGATCAGGCGGCAGACGCATTATCATGCGCGCGGTGAAGGTCGCGGCGACTGCGGCGTGCCTCGCTGTAGTCACGGTCGCGGGATTCAGCTTCTTCGGCAAGGAAAAGCCCGCTCCCCGCTCTGTAGTATTCGTCTCCGCAGCTGCCGAGATAGAGATGGAGCTCGACGACAAGGGCAGCGTTGTGCGCCTGAAGAGTGACTCCGACCGCGGAAACGAGATAATCGACAAGTACATCGAATCACACGGCAACGTTTCAGACAAGGCAAATGTTGCCGGTGACCTGCTCGAGACACAGCTCGAAAACGGCTATATTTCGGCAGGCGACACGGTAGATGTGCTCATACCCGATGATACCAATAACTACAGTAAATACAAGTCGGAGCTCGAAAGCGGCATTTCCGAGCTCGACCTTAGGGTCAACCTGAAAAAGCGCCTTGAGGACGACCACCACCACCCCGAGCCGCCCTCTCCGCCCGCAGTTACCGATAAGAATGCTCCTGCGCCCGAGACGGCGACCAAGCCGACTGCTCCCGTGCCTCCCGTGACGGCTCCCGTAACGGCGCCTGTTCCCGACGGGAAGGTAACTACTCCCGCAGTCGAGCCGCCGACGGCTCCCGAAGCTCCCACGCCTCCCGTTGCTCCCGAGGGCAGCACTCGTCCTACCGAGCCCGCTGACCGCCAGCAGCACGAGCATCCGACTCCTCCCCATGCGGAGGGTCCGAATGCGGGCATAGGAGGTCACGGACCCGCGGCACTTCCCGCACCCGAGCAGCCTGCTGCTCCCGAGCCGCCGACAGCTCCCGAGGCTCCGCTGCCGCACGAGGCAGGCGAAGCTCCCGCAGAGCCGCACGCAGACGAGCTCCTGAGGGAAGCCGATGAAAACGCCATAACCGATTCTCTATAAACCACCACCGAAGGGCTGCCAATGGGTATTATTACCTACGGCAGCCCTTCCGTGTTGTGCAGAAACATCGCGTTCAACCGACTGCAGGGGACGCCTCCCAACGGTCGCCAGTCCCCTCTGTCGCTTCGCGACATCTCCCCACACTGTGAGGAGTCACCCTCGGCGTCCCATGAATACGCTGTATGCTTGCGGGCGCACGATGTGCGCCCCTACAGAAGTACACCGCAAAAAAATTTCAGAAAAATTTTCGAGTTACCCCACTTTTTGGAAAAATGCTCCGTAAACTATTAACAGAAGCTCGAAAGAGCTAATATCCGAAAACGGAAAATTTATTAAAAAGGAGTAATTCATCATGAGAAACAAGAAGTCCATCATCGCTGCCATCGCAGCAGTATCCATTCTTTCCACAGCAACAGGCGTGACATCGTTCGCTGCTATCACACTGTCAGACGACAAGCCCGCTGAGACAGCTGAAGTAACTGTTGAGGAGACTACAGCAGTTGAGGCTGAGGAAGCAACAGAGGCAGAGGCTGCTGAGGACGAGGCGACTCCTGCTGCTGAGGAAGCTGCTCCCGCTGAGGAGGCTGAGAAGCCTGCTAAGCCCGAGAAGCCCGAGCTCGTAAAGCCCGAGGAGAAGGAAGAGGGCGAAGAGGCTGAGAAGCCCGAGCCGAAGAAGCACGTTGGCAAGCACGAGATAGTTGAGAAGATAAACGACACATTCGACATCGACGCCGAGGATTTCAAGGACGCTGACGCTAAGGCTTCATGGTTCGATTTCATCAAGAAGGGTCTCGAGCCCAAGGCTCCCGAGAAGCCCGCTAAGCTTGACGAGGCTGAGAAGCCCGAGCCGCCTGTAGCTCCCGAGAAGCCCGTAGCTCCCGAGAAGGACGAGAAGGTAAAGCCCGAGCCGCCCGTAGCTCCCGAAAAGCCCGAGAAGCCCGAGGCTCCCAAGGGACCCAAGGCACACGAGAAGGCTGCCGAGGAAGCAGTAGTTGAAGAGGCTACAGAGGCAGTTGCTGAATAATCTCCACTCTTTCCTGAAAAGATATTGATGAATAGAAACATAGAAAAGGCAGTCCGTATGGGCTGCCTTTTTGGTGTTTGGGTGTGAAATCAGTTTTCATAATAGCTATACTCGGGCGCACACTGTGCGCCCCTACATTTAGCTGCTGTTGTTTTGTCAGCTGTTTTGCGGGGCGACGTGGGCGTCGCCCCCTACACAGCAAGTTTTTTCAGCAGCTTCGGAAGGTCGCTGAATCTCTCCAATTCGGGGACGGTCTGCTCTATCGTGCCGAAGCCGTAGGCGGCGTGTATGAAGTCGAAGCCCGCCTGCATCGTCGCGTCGTAGTCG
>JAUMVH010000094.1:0-5365 GCA_030530245.1 Ruminococcus sp. | reverse complement strand
AATGTCGCCTATGTAGTAGGCTTTATCACGGGAGTTGCGCTCTGCGAGCAGGGCGATGTTCTCGCCCTTGCCCTTGAGGTTGTTGCCGTAGCATTCGATGTCGGCGAAGTATTTCCCGAAGCCGTAATACTCGAGGAAAGCCTCGATGTAGCCGCTCTGACAGTTGCTGACGATGAAGAGGGGATAGTCCCTGCTCAGCTCCCTGAACGTCTCCTCGACGTCGGGGTAGAGCACTCCGCCGTGTCTGCGGAGGTAGTCGTTCTCGTTGTCGCAGCAGAGATCAAGGAGCGGCATACGCTCCTCCGCGGGCAGGTCGGCGAAGATGATGTCCGCTATCCTGTCCATGGTCAGTCCCATTACCGCCATTACGTCCTGCTGTGTTATCGCGGGGCGGTCATAGCCGAGCTCCCGCAGCTTTTCGGTCCATGCCGCGGCGACGTTCTCCGAGGAGTCCCACAGCGTGCCGTCCATATCAAAAATAAGTCCTGTTTTCATTTTCCCTCCGTCATTCTCGCGTATATCTCATCGAGCTGTACGCGGTCGTGTTTTACGTCGTCGAGCACGGTTATCCTGCCCGCTCTGACAGTGCGTGCCTTTTCCCACATATCCGCGAACATATCCGCGGTGATACCGTAAGCCTTCGGGTCGATGACGAGCCCGTGGTTCGCGAAGAAGGCGAGTATGCCGCTCGGGTCCTGCCCCTGAAAGATGCACGCGGGTATCGTGCCGAGGGCGACCGCAAGCCCGTGGGATATCTTTATCTCGGGGTAGTACTCCTCAATAGCGTGCGCGAAGAGGTGCTCGCTGCCGCTGCACGGTCTCGACGAACCCGCTATCTCCATGGCGAGTCCGCCCATGACGAGCGCGCGGGAGAGTATGCGTATGAATACGCGGCTCTTCATGTTCTGCTCGTCGCAGTGGTACACGGAGTCGTAGCTCATACGGCTGAGGGCGTAGGCGAAGTCGTCCACCTGCGAGCCCGTCCGCGCGGCGGAGAGCTTCCAGTCGTAGAGGGCGGTGTGCTTGGCGATGGTGTCGCCTATGCCCGAGAGCGTCTGCGTCTCGGGAGCGTTGATTATCATATTCGTGTCGACGATTATCGCCGTCGGGATCTTGCACTCTATCGTCTTGCGCGCCGAGCCTTCGGTCTCGAGGACAGCGAACGGCGAGGCGAGCGAGTCGTTGCTGAGCGAGGTCGGCATACAGATGTAGACCGCCTTGCTGATGTGAGCGGCGTACTTGGCGGTATCGAGGACTCGTCCGCCGCCTATGCCGATGATGACCTTGATGTCCTCGATGCAGACCTTCTTGGCGATGGCGACGGCTTCGTCGAAGCTCGCACTGCCCATGGCGTAGATCTCGGCACCGCCGAAGTCGCGGCTGATGTCGGTTATTTTGTCCTTGTATATGCCGATGAGGAACTCCTCGGATATGACGATGGCTTTCTGACCTATGATTTTGGGGATATAGCGCCCGATTATCTCGTCCGAGCGGAAGAACGCGTCCTCCTCGACTGCGAGACATATCGGCAGATTGAAACGTGTATGCTGATTCATACGAACACCTCCTGCGTGTATTATGTGCTTATTTGATTATACTATAAATCATCGGAAAATGCAAATATAATTATTCGTTCTCCGTACAGTCAACAATCGCGGCGGCAGACTTGCCATTTGTAAATAGTGAGCGAGCTTGCGAGCGACAGCGCGATTTTGGGTCGCAAGGGACTGTGTCCCTTGCCGGGGTCTGGGGCAAAGCCCTTGACAAATCCGTACGCCCGTGCTATAATGTCCCCAGCGGCGGAAGCCGTAATATCTCAAAGGAGAAAGTGTTTGAAAAATACGATGAAAAAGGAGATAGCAGCGTAAACGGGAGGTTTGCGAATACTGTCTCACACAAGCCTCCCGTGTTCGGTCAACACAATTCAGGAGGAAAAACAATGAATAATAATGACTACATAATCCGCAGAGAAACAGCAAGCGACTACCACGCGACCGAAAACGCCGCACGCGAGGCGTTCTGGAACCAGAACCGTCCCGGCTGCGACGAGCACTACTTCATACACGTACTGAGACAGCATGAGGACTTCGTCCCCGAGCTCGACTTCGTAGCCGAGGTCGGCGGGAAGATAGTCGGCTGCGTCATGTACGCCAAGAGCAGGCTCGTCGACGAGAGCGGCACGGAAAAGCAGGTGCTCACCATGGGACCGCTGTGCGTCGTCCCCGAGTATCAGCGTATGGGCATAGGCAAGGCTCTGCTCGAGCGCACCTTCCCTATCGCGCGTGAGCTCGGCTACGATACCGTGATAAACTTCGGCAACCCCGACAACTACGTCGCGCGCGGCTATAAGAGCTGCAAGAAGTACAACGTCTGCTTTGAGGGAGATGTATTCCCCGCGGCGCTCCTTGTGAATGAGCTCGAGGAGGGCGCGCTCGACGGAAGAAAGTGGTTCTACCACCCGAGCGACTCCGACCGCCCCTGCGACGACCCCGAGGAGTTCGAGCGCTTTGACGCGCAGTTCCCGCCGAAGGTCAAGGGCTGGCAGCCGAGTCAGGAGGAGTTCTACATACACAGCCATTCTGTGATAAGCGGATAATACCAAGGCGGCAGGAGATGTCCTGCCGCTTTTTCTGTGTAGGGGCGCACAGTGTGCGCCCGACGGTTTGTTATTGTATCGGGAGCACACACAGGTGCGCCCCTACAGCGCAAAAAGATAATTCAATTGATTTATTCACGGATAATAAATTATTATGCAGCAATTTCCACTGAAAGCCCTTCCTCTCTTTGTGTAAATTCACTAAAAGGGTTTTGAAAAGTTCTACGCCCGAAAGGTGCGCAAATTCGCCAAATCCGCTTGACTTCCTTTGGGCAATATGATAAAATCAAAGCAGGCAATAAAGCTTAGGCGGCTTCCTGCACTGTGCCGCCGAATGGGAAATTTTACAATTACAAATGGGAGGGTATTAAATGCTTAAAAGCAAACTCATTTCAAGAGCTGTGAGCACTGTCGCTTCCTTAGCTATGGTGTTCACCTCTATCCCGTCCATAACGGTTATGGACAACGCAGTCGCAGCGGACAAGACAATGACCGCTTTCGAGATCACAAAGAACATGAAGGTCGGCTGGAATCTCGGTAACACGCTCGACGCCAAGGCAAGCAACAAGCAGGGCGACCTCGAGTCGGCAGGCCTCGAAACTGAGACAGCATGGGGCTGCCCCAAGGCTACTCAGGAGCTGTTCGACGCCCTCAAGGCAAAGGGCTTCAACACTGTCCGCGTTCCTACCACGTGGTTCCAGCACCTCGACGCCGATAACAATATCGACCCCGAGTGGATGGCTCGTGTAAAGGAAGTTGTTGATTACGGTATCAAGAACGATATGTACATAATCCTCAACGTTCACCACGAGAACTGGATAAACAGGAGCGACTTCGCAAGCGCCTACAACGAGATGCAGCCCAAGCTCATGAAGATCTGGACTCAGATCGCTACCGAGTTCAAGGACTACGATCAGCACCTCATCTTCGAGTGCATGAACGAGCCCCGTGCTGTCGGCACCGAGCACGAGTGGTGGGCATCGGCAGCAGTCCCCGAGTGCGATGTCATCAACGACCTCGAGCACGATTTCGTTGACCTCATCAGAGGCATGGACGGTCCCTATGCAAAGACTCGTCTCCTTATGCTCCCCGGCTACTGCGCGAGCGCCGAGACACAGTTCCTCGAGGCTATCGACGTTCCCGATGATGACTTCGTTGCTGTCTCGGTTCACGCATATTCGCCTTACGATTTCACTATGAATGCGGCTGTTGAGGACCACTCCGTATTTACAGGCACAAAGTATTCACAGCAGCTCTCCGACATACTCGCAGGTATCCGTCAGACCTTCATCGAGAAGGATATCCCCGTCGTTATCGGCGAGATGGGCACCTCGAACTTCGGCAACACCGAGGCTCGTGTGGACTGGACGACACAGTACTTCACAACTACCAAGAAGTACGGTATTCCCTGCTGTCTGTGGGACAACAACACTGTTGAGAACCCCAAGGACCCCGGCGAGTGCCACGGCTATATCAACCGCTCAACTTATGAGTGGTACGAGGGAAGCGCTCCCGTCATCAACAAGATGATGGAGATAATGAGCGATGATACTATCGTATGGGGCAGCGAGGGCAAGGCTCCCGAGTACAAGCATCAGGACCTCTCTGAGGGTACTGTATTCAGAGACGAAGCTATCGAGATCGACGCCTCCAAGTCCAAGACCTATGAGAACACGACTCCGGGTCAGGAGATCACATGGGCAGAGCTCGAGGGCAAGGAAGTCGCTATCAAGTACACAGGTACAACTCCCGTGCTCGCGTTCTCTGACGCTGAATACGGCAACTGGACAGAGCTCAAGCCTTACTCTATCGACGAGGAGAACGGCATTGCTTACTACCTCGTAAGCCAGCAGCTCCCCGCAGCATGGAGCGACCTCTCCACAGTAAATCATATGCAGGCAAGGACCGATAAGGTAACAAACATCGAGAAGATGGTCATTCTTGATGCTCCCGAGGTCGAGATCGAAGTTGAGGTCGACAAGACCAAGAAGTATAAGATAGACTTCGCTAATGCTCAGGCAGACGATAACCTCGTTCTTACCTTCGAGGGTGAGCCCGGTACTCTCACAAACGGCTGTGTCGGCTATAACGCTGACGGCTGGGAGCAGGTTGAATGGGCAGGCACTACAGGCACAGACGGCAAGCTCGTTATCGAGATCAAGCGCAGTTTGTTCCCCGCAGACCTCAAGTCTGCTGAGTGCCAGATCTGGTATAATCCCGAGCTCGTAGACATGGTAGAGTACAACTTCGCAGCTGAGGGCGTTGCTACTCAGACTACGACCGAAACAACGGCTACTACTTCGGATACCGAGACTACCACAACGACCGCAGAGATCACAGGTTCTACACCTATTTCCGTAACGGTCATCGGTGACGCTAACCTCGACGGCAAGTGCACTGTTTCCGACGCAGTTGCTATCCTCCAGCACATCGCTAACCGCGACAAGTACGAGCTCAAGCCTCAGGGTCTTGCTAATGCAGACGTTGACGGCGAGGCAGGCGTAACTGCCAACGACGCGCTCTTCATTCAGAAGGTGGACGCACACGCTGCTTCACTTCCCGCATAATGGGATTAAACAAACCTACGCTCTAACATATTTTATGCCGCACCGAATGGTGCGGCATTTTTTTGTGTTAAGTCGCTGTAAGAACAGGACGCCATATAATGATTGTAACAAACGCGGGTACAAACTTGCCGTCTGAGCAAGGTAAGCGAGCTTGCGAGCGGCAGCGCGAATTCGGGTTGCAAGGGACTGCGTCCCTTGCTGG
>JAUMVH010000093.1 GCA_030530245.1 Ruminococcus sp. | reverse complement strand
TGTATGCGTGCCGAACACGCCGCTGACCCTGCCCGTGAGATAGTGTCCCATAGCCTTTTTCTCGGAGGTGGCTTCAGCGTGGAAGTCCACGAAGATATTGGGCGTGGCGATGTCCGCGAGGAGCTCGTCTATCTTCGTGAAGGGGTTGTCGAGAGGGTCCATGAACACCGTTCCCATGAGGTTTATCACGGCTACGGAGTAGGCTCCCATATCGAGCGTGAACACGCCGTGCCCGACAGCGCCACCCTCGGGATAATTGGCGGGGCGGAGGATATAGTCGGTGTCGAAGAGGTCGAGCGCCTCCCTGCGCTTGAAGGCGTGGTTGCCCGTGGTGATGACGTCGGCTCCCGCGCGCACGAGCATATCCGCGGAGGCGGGCGTTATGCCGTCGCCTGCGGCGGAGTTCTCGCCGTTGACTATGGTGATATCGACGGCGTACTGCCGCTTGATGAGCCCGAGCTTTGACGTGAGGAACTCGCTGCCCGATTTGCCGACTACGTCGCCGATGAATAAAAGGTTCTTCAAGGTCTTTCTCTCCGTTCGTTGGATTTGTATTATTATATCACCTGCGGGGAGCCCTTGTCAAGCGCGGGAAATGGCGCATATCGTTGAAATTGCGGAAATGTAGGGGCGCACAGTGTGCACCCGTGAACAGCCGATAGAATGACGGGCGAGCGGAACTCGCCCCTACAAGACGCTGCCGCAGGGACATCGGGCGGATAATATCCGCCCCTACAATATGGTAACATTTCTCGCCCCTCCGCATATACTGTACCGTATAACTACGGCGTGCCGTATGCCGTGAAGCGGTGGAGGTCACATTATGTGCGGAATTGCAGGAGTCATCAGCTTTCGGGAGGATATGCGCGCCGAGCTCGACGCGTGCAGGAAAATGCAGACCGCTCTGCTGCGGCGCGGTCCCGACCAGCGCGGAGTCTACCTCTCGCAGGAGGCGGCGCTCGTCCACACGCGGCTCGCTGTCATCGACATCTCGGGCGGCAGGCAGCCCATGACCGTCACCGACCACGGGCGCGAGTTCACCATCGTCTACAACGGCGAGCTCTACAACACCGACGAGCTCCGCCGCGAGCTCGGCTGCGAGTTCACTACCCGCTCCGATACCGAGGTCGTGCTGCGGAGCTACATCGAGTGGGGAGAGGGCTGCGTGGAGCGATTCAACGGCATTTTCGCCTTCGCGGTGTACGACTCCGCCGAGCACAGGGTATTCCTTGCCCGTGACAGGATCGGCGTGAAGCCGCTGTTTTTCTACGAGACGGCGGATAAGCTCATCTTCGCCTCGGAGCTCGCCGCCCTCCTCGAGAACCCCGATATCCCGCATGAAATAGACGAAAACGGCGCGGCGGAGCTCCTGCTCATGGCGCCGGGAAGGACGCAGGGCTGCGGCGTGATACGCGGCGTGCGAGAGCTAAGAAGCGGCGAATGCGGCTATTATTCGGCAGACGGACTGGAGCTCCGCGAATACTGGCGACTCCGCGCGTATGAGCTGCACGAGACCTTTGAGCAGACCGTCGAGCACACCCGCGAGCTCGTCCTCGACGCGATACGGCGGCAGCTCGTGTCCGACGTGCCCGTGTGCACCTTCCTGTCGGGAGGGCTGGATTCGAGCCTCATCTCGTCGGTCGCGGCGTCGGAGCTGAAAAAGCAGGGCAAGCGGCTCGACACCTTTTCGGTGGACTACCGCGACAACGACAAATACTTCAAAAAGTCCCATTTTCAGCCGAACAGCGACCCCGAGTACATCAACATCATGGCGGAGTACCTCGGCTCGGAGCACCACCGGGTAGTGGTCGACACGCCCGAACTCGTGGGAGCTCTCGAAGCTGCGACGGACGCCCGCGGGCTGCCTGCTATGGCGGACGTGGACGCGTCGATGCTCCTGCTCTGCCGCGAGATAAAGAAGACGGGCACGGTCGCGCTCTCGGGTGAGTGCGCAGACGAGCTCTTCGGCGGCTATCCGTGGTACCGCGACAAGGATATCCGCGAGACCGACGGCTTCCCATGGGCACAGAGCACCGCCTACCGCAAGCGCTTCCTCTGCGCGAGATACGCGCGGCTCATCGACGCCGACGATTACGTATATTCGGCGTATCGCCGCACTGCCGACAGCGCGGAGAGGCTCCCCGACGACAGCCCCCTCGAGAGCCGTATGCGCGAGATGACAGAGCTGAATTTCCGCTGGTTCATGCAGAATCTCCTCGACCGCAAGGACAGAATGTCGATGTACAGCGGCTTGGAGGTGCGCGTGCCGTTCTGTGATTACCGCATCGCGGAGTATATGTACAACGTGCCGTGGGAGTTCAAGGACTACAAGGGGCGCGAGAAGGGGCTGCTGCGCGAGGCTGTGAGCGGGCTTCTGCCCGATGAGGTGCTGTGGCGCAAGAAGAGCCCCTACCCGAAAACGCACAATCCCGCGTTTTTGGAGGCTGTATCGGAGCGGCTGAGGGCGATACTTGCCGAGGATACGCCGCTCACGGAGCTCGTCCGCCGCGAGGAGCTCGAGCGGCTGCTCCTGCACGAGGACAGGGTACAGTGGTACGGTCAGCTGATGAATCTGCCGCAGACCATAGCCTTTTTCGTGCAGCTCGACTACTGGCTGAAGCGCTACGCGATAAAGCTCGTCTGAGCCCGTCCGAGCCGCCGCGGGGGACTTCGGCGGCTCGGTATATATTATAATAGTATCAGGCTATAATGGAATTATATTTACTATTTAACGTCCTCGGAGCATTGATTTCAGCGCTTTATCCGTGCAAAATGACGAATTACAAGTTAATGCTTTTGTTGCAGTTTACAATTCTATCAAAAAATCTGAAAAATTAAGATTTTATGTTGCAATTTAAGATGTGTTGTGATATAATATTTGTGTAAGTTAAACAATGTGCAGCATGGGTACATCAATGCTGCGTTTTGTTCTGCCTTGAGATTGTTTTTTGTAGAATAATCGAACTATGTCCTGACGAATAATACAAACAGTATAATTGTTGGTGAATATTAATAAAATCCCATTGATTATTTATGGCAAAAAAACGATTGAAAAGTAACGGGTAAAATGGTATAATTGTTATTATTAGGGCAGTATGGATTGTTCCGACTTAATCAAAAACTATGGAGGTGGTTGTATGAAGAGTTTTTCCTACATTGCTCAGGACGCAAGAGGCAAACAGGTCAAGGGCAAGGCGAATGCCGAGAATGAACAGGAATTCCTCGAAAAGATGAAAGAACGAGGCGTGTTCATCAAGGATTACAAGGAAGACGATTCAAGTAACACAAGATCGATCTACAAGTTCAACACAAAGGAGCTTTCGTTCTGTTGCCGACAGCTCAGCGCGATGCTCACTTCGGGACTTACCCTCGTTAAGGCGATCGATATTCTCGTTAAGGAGCAGGAAAACGAAAAGGCGAGAGCTATCTGGCAGGACATCTACGAGAACGTACAGAAGGGTGAATCCTTCTCGTCCACTCTTGAGATGCATTCGGGTTCATTCCCCGAGTTCCTCATTTCAATGGCTAACGCGGGTGAGTCGAGCGGTTCGCTCGATGTCATCATGACGAGAATGGCAGAGCACTACGCTAAGGAGAACAAGCTCAAGAACACCATCAAGGGCGCTATGGTCTATCCTATCATACTCGCCGTACTCTGCGTTGTTATCGTAATGTTCCTCTTCATCTTTATCATGCCTACATTCATCGGAATGTATGAAGACCCCGAGCAGATGCCTGCACTGACAAAGATCATGGCAGCTATCTCGGACTTCCTCAGATACAGATGGTACCTGGTCGTTATCATCGTTGTCGGCGCCTTCTTCGGCTTCAGGTATGCAATGAAGGTCCCGAGCTTCCGATATAAGATCGACAGACTTATCCTCAAGGGACCGATGTGGGGTCCCCTCGTTACAAAGATCTATACAGGTAGATTCGCAAGAACTCTTTCTTCGCTTTATTCCAGTGGTATCCCTATGGTAGAGTGCCTGCAGAAGGCATCCGCTATCCTCGCTAACAGATACGTCGACGAGAAGTTCCTCGACGTTGTCGATGAGGTAAAGCAGGGCGAAACTCTCTCGGCTTCTATCACAAGAACAGAGCTGTTTGAGCCGATGTTCTGCTCGGTAATCTACGTCGGCGAGGAGTCGGGTGCGCTCGACAGTATCCTCGAAAAGACTTCCGACTACTACGAGGAAGAATCTGACTCAGCTGTACAGCGCCTTGTAAGTCTTGTTGAGCCTGTGCTCCTCATCTTCATGGGCGTTATCATAGGTATGGTCGTTATCGGTATCTACCCCGCGCTCTACGGATCGCTCGAAGGTCTCGAAAACGAATAATAACGGAAAGGTGGAAAAAGAATAATGCTTTCATTTGATATAACTGACAGAAACGTCCGTGTTGTTAAGGGCGTTGAGAGCAACGGAAAGATCAAGATCAGCTCCGCTGCCACACTTAACCTCGAAGAGGGTCTTATCGTAAACGGTCACGTAAGAGACGTGCCCAACGTTGCTACTCTTATCAACGGCGTCCTCAAGAGAAACAAGATGCCCGACAAGGAGGCTATCGTTTCGATCTCCTCCAACCTTACGATATTCAAGGAAATGACTGTTGCCCGCGTTAAGGGTCAGGATCTCCAGAAGACCGTTAAGGCTCAGGTCCAGGCTGAGCTCAACCTCGACGATTCCTACAGCGTTACATATGTTATAGTCGGTGAGGCTGCAGAGAGAGGCGATACAGGCGAGCCGCTCGTTCGTATCCTCGCTACTGCCTGCCCCTATGAGATCGTAAACAGCTACAGAGAAGTCTTCAAGCTCCTCGGTATCTCGCTCAAGTCCGTAATGGTAGGATGTAACTGTATCACCAAGGTCCTTCTTGCCGATACAAGGATCAAGTCGAAGATGCCGCTGCTCGCTGTTCAGATCGACAACAACTTCATCTCACTCAACCTCTATGAGGCGGGTCAGCTCTCGTTCTCACGTTTCGCCACCATCGACCCCGATGACTACGGCGGATCTGCTGACTACGTTTTCGAGGCTGTAAACGAGAACATCTTCCGTATGTTACAGTTCCACAGGAGCCGCAACACGGGCGAGACCATCGAGAACGTTGTATTCTACGGCGATACTCACGACTATGTAAGACTTACGGACGAACTTGAAAAGCTCGACCTCAATACGAGCCTCATCAACGTTCCTCCGCAGATCCACGGTCACGAGAACCTCGAATTCTCACTCTATGCAAACGCTATCGGCGCTATGTTCAAGCGTAACAAGGAGACCGAGAAGATCAACCTCCTCGATACCGAGCTCGGCGCTGTTATCAAGAGAGCAAGCGGCGGAAGCAACGGCTCGGGCGGTACGCTCGGAATGCTCGCACTCATCGTCGGCGCAGGCGTTATCGTCGGCGGCGTATGGGGCGTTATGTCAGCTATCGACTGGAACTACAGCCACAAGACAGAGAAGATATACGAGTATATCAACGATCCCGCAACTCAGAAGAAGCTCGCTCACCGTGAAAAGCTCCTTGGAATACAGGAAAATGTAAACGCTTACAACACGAAGATCGTAAATGCGCACGACGCCTTCTACTCGCAGCCTGTTGTTGACGGCGAGAAGTATGAGGCTATCCAGAACGTCCTCACAAAGACGGCAGAGGATCTCGATCTCGATTACGCGGTTATCTCCACTCCTACATACGGAGGCGGCATATTCAACTTCAGCGTTTCTGCTCAGGGAAGCGGCGAGATGGTGCAGAAGCTTCCGTCTCTCTACATCGACAATCTCCTTGATGATGGCTTCAGCGAGAATATGGGCATATTTGAAAATGCTTCGTATTCGGGCTATACAGTCAGCATCGAAAAGGACAGCGAGAATCCCGACGATGAGGGCAAGGAATCCGTTGCATTCAGCGTTTCGACTGCTATAAAGGGCAGAGAGAGCGCTTACAAGCCCGAGGCATCCGATTCGTCGGACGCTGAATAATAAGGAGGTAGATAACGATGAAACTCAATTACAGAGATAAGATCATTTTAGGCGCACTGCTCGCCTTCGTAATATTACTTGCAGGCTTCTTCCTTCTCATAAAGCCTAAGTACAGCGATATCAAGAGCGATAAGGCTGCTCTTACTGCTGCTGAGCAGGAGAGGGACGATGTGGACGCTAAGATCTCGGAGATCCCGCGTCTTCAGGAAAATATCAAGAACACATACGACGCAACAATGAAGCTCACAGGCGATTTCGTTGCATACAACGATATGTACAATGCTCGTAAGGTCGACCAGTATATGCAGCACTTCGCAGAGGACTGTGAAGTGAAGATCGTGAACCTGAATGCCTCTGATATTGGTACAGCGGGTCTTGATTACTACTACTTCACTCCCACTTTTATCGGTGAAGACCTCCTGACAGCTGCCGATCTCAACGGCGACAGACAGGCTGCAAATGCTGAGGCTGCTGCGGAAAGCAACACACTCAAGGACAGAACCAAGGAGACTATCCTCGGCGGCACCTATTCGATCTCGGTAACAGGTACAAAGGAAGCTATATGGAAGTACCTCGAGGCTATCGAGAAGCAGGATAAGACCATCATCATCAACAGCGTTTCGCTCAACGGCGTTATCATTGATGTTGATGCTTACAAGGCTCAGATGGATGCGCTTGAGATCGAGCTCAGCGAGGAGCAGGAAGCTGCACTCGAGGACGATGCGGAAGTTAGCGCACAGTTCAATATAACACTTTATTCAGTATACGATCTTTCGGAACCCAACGTAGAAGCAGATTGATAACTTGTCCCTTCGCTAACAGTTATTAGAGAAATATAACTTGGAAAGGCGGTTAAGAAATGAAAAGCATAAAGAATAGAAAATATAAAGGTTCGGTTCTGCTTACAGTCGTTGCTGTAATGGCGCTGCTGATAGTATTTCTGTTCGGTACACTGGTGCTTGCCACTTCCGCAAACAACAGAGCCCACGTGAACTACTCAACAGCACAGACTAACGTCACTTCGAGACTTGTCTGCGAGAGTGCAATTACGGCTATCGACCTCGACGCGGATTACAAAAAGGCGGTCGGCGGTATCAAGTCGGGCGACGCTCCTCTGAGCGTGCCTGTCCAGATAAGCAGTGATGATACTACTATCAACACCGCTACCCTGGGTAAGGTAGACGATGTGCTTGTCTCATACGCAGGCAAGAGAAAATTCTACGATACCACCAAGAATGAGTGGCTCGACAGAGACCTCATCCGCTTTACATCAAAAGTTACGCTTGGCGGAGTTACGTCCACGACCAATGCTTACGTTCTTAAGCATATGTCGGACGACGACGACTCCAGCCCGAGCGGCGCAGGCTTCGTTACGACGGGCGGCGCGGATTTCGCCTGCCAGACCAGTCTTTACGGCGGAACCTACGTAAATATCCCCTCGCTTGACACTGTCAAGAACTTCGATTATGATAACCCCTCCACCTACAGAGCACTTTCGTACTATGCAGGCGGTCCTTCGATGCTCCTCAATAACAGCGGTTCTGTTATCGAGGCTGACGCCGTTATCAATACCAATCTCGCTATCGAGAACTGGAACGGCTTCATCTTCCCGGGACCCGGGAAGGGTGTCACCATCTGGGGCGACATGATATTCAACGGCGCAAACGCTGCTGACCATCTGCGCTATGTCAATAACGCAAAGCTCACCGAGACCTACAACTTCAACGAGATACCCTACGTCTATGTTGACGGCGGCGTCTACGGAAAGTCGTGGAGCGGTGATATGAACGAAAAGTCTGAGGCCAAGATCGTTATCGGTAACTCCGATAACGGCAACAGCACCGCTGCTGCAGTAGCTCCCCTTAATGTATTTGCGGGATATATCTACGCCCGCAGTGCCGCTGTATGCAACATCTACGGCAACCTCTACCTCATGGACGAGGACAAGACAAGCGTTCTCGAGGGCGGCGGTACGCACCTCTATGGCTGGACATCGTCTGTTGTAAACAAGACAAAGTCCACAACAGCTGCTGCAAACATCACTTCGATATGCTCGAACGGAAGCCTTGAGCTCAAGAACTGCACTATCGACGGCGATGTTCGCGTAAAGCACAACTGCACTATCGGAGAGGGTGTGACCATCAACGGCAACCTCGTTGTAGGCGGCAACCTCTCAATAGCCAATACCGCGACATTCAATCTTGCGGGCGGCAAGAAGATATACTGTGACAACGTAAGTGCGTCGACGGATACTTCTGCTCTCTACGACAGAGTCGAGAACATTATGCACCCTGCTGAGACCAAGACACTCGATGAGTGCGTCAAGGTCGATAATACCGAGTCGCGTAATTATTATGTGTACAGTCATGAAGCTCATGGTCATAAGGATCTTAACGGAAATGACTTGTGGAATGACCTCTACTTCAAGTATACCGCAGAATATGACGGTACAGTAGATCTGGATGGGCTGTCCGCTGACGAGCTTCAGAAGTATATCACAGGCGGTGCGTTTCAGTGGGATCTTCCCCAGAACCCCGTTACAAACAGCAAGGACGACTACCTCGTTAAGACAAAGATCGATCTCGATTCTGTTGTAAAAGAGGCTGACGGCACTTACACATTCAGCACTTACGTTTCATATGAGCCCGCTGATTCGGATTATACCTATTATGATCTCGATTCGGGCGATGAAGTAGATGTTGAAGACGCTACTGTCGAGATACCCGCTTACAGAGCTAAGGTCGACTACGAAGGCAATGAGATAACTCCTACTGTCAAGACCGAAAAGAAGTACACCTACTACCGCAAGGACGACCACACCGAGGTCGACGAGTATACGGCGACTCACGGTACGGGCGGCAGCATAACAGGTGTTACGACCGATACTATCGCAAACTTCGTTACAAATTATAAGGAGCAGCCCTATCCGAGATATGCCGAAAGAAAGACTGTTCTCGGTATCGAGCTCGTTCCCGATCCTTCCGACGGAACAAAGAACCTCAAGAAGTCCGAGACTCAGGTCGTTAAGACCATGAAGGACGTTCTTGATAACGTTATCAACCCCTACGATAACTCCGATATCCCGAACGCTCTCAAGTCTGCTTACAACTCACTGTCAGCGGCAGGCAAGGTGCTTCACAGCCCTCATGATGTAGCTACTGAGATGGGCGTAACGCTCACAAGCGCTAAGCCGGGTGCTGACGGAAAACTCGAGATAGTTACTCAGAACAACACCACAGGTAAGTTCTACATCAACAAGAGCTGTATCCTCGACCTTTCAGTTGCAAGCGGCGACGCTGCGGACGGTGCTATCGTTATCGATCCCGACGGAAACGATATCCTTATCGTTATCAAGAAGTTTGACATTGCAGCAGGTATCAACCTCTTCTTTGACGATACAAAGGGCGGTAAGGTATACTTCTACATTGACGGCAAGGGCGAGATGAAGTTTGAAGGTCAGGGCGTTCAGTCTACCGTTTCGTGGTATGACTTCCTCAAGAGCGCTACACCGTTCCAGGTAACGAGCGATCAGGTATACACAATGTACGCTGCTGACGGCACAACTGCCGAGCCCAAGACTATCATGCAGCAGCTCGGAACTCACGCAGTTCCCAACGTGTTCTTCTACGGTGCAAAGGGCTCTAAGCTCACATGGGCTAACTTCCAGTACTGTACAGCAAACATCGTTTCACCTAACATCACACTTAAGATAGACGCTACATCGGGTGCAATAACCGATGGAACCGATATCTACTACAACGGTCACAACGTAAGAGAAAGCGTCGAGACGGGCGGCAAGTCGAATTACAAGTACATCTTCGGCTGCTGTAACTCAAAGACTGCTGACTTCCCGAACCAGATCAACGAGCTGTGGATAACAGACGGCGGAGGAAAGACTCCTCCCACACCGCCTACACCCGATGAGTTCTGGTACAAGGTGCTCTACTACGACGAGTATTAAGGAGGGATATACATGAACGAGACTAAACCGAAAAAGAAGTCACTCAAGGGCATGACCCTTGTTGAAGTCATTATATCACTTGCTGTCGTAGCAGTTATGACAGTTCTGCTCGTGGCAACTGCTACGACCATCAACGCGTACATCAAATCAGCAAATCACGTAAACAAAAAGACGACAGTTCAGGCTCCCATTGCCGAATCGGGCTATTACGGTTCGGCAAACGAGCTGAGCTCGGCTGCAAAGGATATACGTATCACAGTTAACAACAAGGTCAAGCTCGTAGGCAAGGGATATTCCGTTATCGACCCCGCAGCTGACAAGGACGAGGGCGTTGGCGGCGATCTCAATATGAAGTTCGTCATCA
>JAUMVH010000092.1 GCA_030530245.1 Ruminococcus sp. | reverse complement strand
AGTTCCCCTGACCCCGTAATCGCGCTGCCGCTCGCTTTGCTCGCTCACTTATCTATAACGGCAAGCCTGTTCCCGCGTATGTAACAATCGCGGGTGCAGACTTGCCGTCTGAACAAGGTAAGCGAGTTTACGAGCGTCCGCGCGAATCGGCAGCGGGGACACCGCGCCGCGAACTGGCTGTGCGGACACCGCGCAAAAAAGGACGCTCATAACGAGCGTCCTTTTAATGTTTCACTAAAATTAGTTAAGTGCGTCGATCTTTGCAGATGTTGTCGGGAAGTCAGTCTGCTTGATGAGCTGAGCGTCCATCTTCTGGATAGCGAGAGCATCCTTAGGAGTTACGCCGTCGCCGTTGTCAACGATATCAGCATTGATCTTACCCTGTGCCTTGAGAGCGTACTTATCGTTGTTAGCGATAGACTGGAGGATAGCTGTTGCGTCAGCAACTGTTACCTTGCCGTCAACGTTAGCGTCGCCCCAGAGAGTTGCATCTCCGCCGCCTACAGATGTAGTAGTTGTTGTGTTCTGGCTGGGTGTAGAAGCAGTAGTTTCAACGCTTCCACCGCCCTTACCGTCATCAACAACGCCGGGAGCTACGTCCTCGAGGTAGGATGTGATCCAAGCAAGAGGAGCGTTCCAGTTGATCGTGATCTCGTTTACAGACCAAGCTTCTGCGGAGTCAACGTAGCACTTCTGGCTTGCGAGAGTACCTCTCTTGAAGCCGAGACCGCCTACGTAGGGATCCTGCATACCTGCGCCGGGGCCGCCTGACATTACGCCTGCGGGAGCCTTCGGGAAGTCAGGATCGATACCGTTAGCCCAGAGTCTGTGGTGAGGCCACTGGAGAGTAATGTCGCCGTAACCCGATACGTAAGAGAAGTCATTTCCGTTACGTCCGAAGATGTAGTCCATAGCAGTCGAAGCACCGCTGAGGTACTTAGGAGTCTTTGTAGCATCGTAAGCGTAAGCCATAACGATAGCGTTGTTAGCAACGAAGGAGTTTGAACCCCACTCATAACCGCTTACCTCGATGGGCTTGCCGTTGTCATCGAGACCGATGTTGATCTCATCAGTGAATGTAGAGCCAACGTACGGGATACCCATACCTGACTTGTCTTCCTGAGCGATGTAGTTGTCAGCAGCTGCAACGATAGAATCCTTTACAGTCTTAGCGTCAGCATCGCTGAGCTTGTCGCTGTTGAGGTAGAGTGACAGAGTACCCATACCTGATGTACAACCCCAGTTGAAGGAGCTGAATGAACCCTTGTTCTCACCGCCGCCGAGGTTAGATGTAAGGCTGAGAGCCTTATCAGCGCCTGTAGAGTCATTGTCGTTCTTGTAGTCCATGAGCTTTGTGTAATACTCTTCGTCGCCTGTTGTAGCGAAGAGCTCACAGAGTGCCCAGTAGTAGTCATCTGTTACGTATGTATCGCCGTAAGGACCACCGCCGATAGCCTGATCGAGAGGAGCGAAGTAAACGTCGCCCTTCTTAGCGTTTGTGCCCTTCATATCGTCCTGCTGCTCGGATGTACCGTTCTTGCCGTACCAGTTGCTCTTGTTCTTCTCAGCAGCTGCGAGACCGATCTTAGCGTTATCTAAGCACTCCTTAGCGAATGCATCGTCGATGCCTTCCCAAAGACGTGCAGCCTGAGCAGCACAAGCAACCATGTTGAGTGTAGCAGCGTACGTAGGCGGCTTAACGATACGAGACATATCACTGAAGCCCTCGTACTTCCAAGCGTGGATAGCAAGACCTGTCCACTTATGGTCGTGGAGCTTGTGGTAAACCATGCCTGCGTCCTTGCCGAAGTAAGGATCCTTGGAGTCAACCATCATCTTGAAGAACCACTCGAGCTCAACTCTTGCCTCATCGAGAACATCAGGAGAACCTGTGCCGTCGAACTCGATCTCTCCGCTGTTTACAGTATACTTCTGAGGAATGAGCATTGACTTGCCGTCAGCCCACTTGCTGTCCTCGCCGAGGTGCTTGGACATCTCGTACATATTCTGGAGTGTCCATACGGAAACACCGCCGTTAACAACGTACTTACCGTGGTCACCGGCATCGTACCAACCGCCCGAAGCAGTTATAGAATACTTCTCATCGCCGTCGAATACGCCTGAGTAGGACTTTATCCACTTGGGCTGTACATAAGCTGTATCAGGGCTGTGACCGTACTGAGAGTGAGAGAGTGAAGCAGCGTCGCCGTTCTTTATGTAATCAGCCTCGATCGGAACACCTGAACGGTTCTGATAGAAGTAGCTCATGGAGTCACGGAGGAGTCCGTCATAAAGAGTATCAGAGATATTGAACTCGTGAGACTTGTTCATCTGATATTCCTTACCTGTCTTCCAGTTTGTCCACATTACCTTGTCGCCCGATACCTTTGTATCGTAAGCGTTCTTGATGATGCCCGACTGTGTGCCCGAAACGCCTACGTCGTCCTTAACAACGATATAGTAGCCCGTGCCGCCTGTCTGGAGCTCTGTGAAGTCAAGGATATGAACGTACTCACCGCTGTCCTTGTACTTTGTGGTCATCTTGCCGCCGTCGGTCTTAGCCTGAGTTGTCTTAGGCGTACCGGAATCCTCGTCGCCCTCGATAACAGTAGATGTGCCGTGGTATACGGAAGTGCCCGAAGAATTGTAAACGTCGAACTCAAGGGGTGAAGAAGCGTCCGATGTATAGGAAGCTCTCTTTCTCAGACCCTGATAGTAACCCACCTGATTGAGACGAACGTTAGACTGAGGTCTGATAACGCCGAACTCGTTTGTAGGATCGAAGTCACCGTCGCTGCCTGTGGTATCCTCGAGAGACATATTATCGAATGTAAGAGTAGAGTCGTTGGGCATACCCTTGTCGGAGCCGCCGTAGAGCGAAGCACCGTCAGTGCCTGCGTGGCAAGCATAGTGGAAAGCCCACTCTGCAGGGCCGTCCTGAAGAGGCTTCGGGCCGCTGCCTGCAACGAAGTCAGTATCAATGACGAAAGTAACGCCCTTTGAGACCTTGCTTACAGTCCAGTTACCGCTGCCGGAGTCGTTCCAGTACTCGTTCTCACCTGAGTAGTCACCGATCTTGGTGTAGATCTCACCGTCAGCCGAAGGAGTGATCTCAGCGTGAACGTGATAGGTATGACCGTTTACGAGTGTGAGACCTCTGTGACGGAGCTGAAGATCCCATCTTCCGTTACCGCCCATGTTGTTCTTGATAGTAACCGTGTAAGCGCCGTCGGTGATATCGAAGGTCTGCTTAGCGGGGTTAGTTTCGCAGGTGTGCCAAGGAAGACCAACGCCGTCCTCGAAGTCGGTCGCACCGAGAAGCTCGCCTGCGTTCGCACTCATAGGAGCCATAACGCCTGCTACGGAAGTAGCTGCCATAGCTGCTGCCATCAGGCTGCCTGTGAGAGCTTTTGTGAATTTCTTGTGCATTTTTTATACCCTCCCTGATAAAATAAAAAATATAATGTTTATAACGCAATGCCAGTGCATACATTGCGGTTATACCGTGTGAAAAACTGCGACAGATCCAATCCCTACGCGGACAAATTGCTGCACTGATCCATCATTCATATTATATTATATCCGCTAAAAAAAGTAAATAGCTTTCCGTAATTTCGTGTATTTCCATAATGGTCGGCGCGAATATTTGTACATTTTGCCAGTAGACAGAAAAAACATAAAGGGAGACGAATCTCCCTTTATGAATGAAATATGAATTTGTTTCAGTGTTTCTTTGCGTTGGTCGTTATACTATCACATTCCCGCATAATGAGGTAACTTATCTATAACTCCCGCGTCCTTCTTCTGGATAATGAGCGCGTCATTCGCTGTGACACCGCCTACGCCGTCGACATCTGCGTTTATCTTGCCCTGGGGCTTGAGCGCGTACTTGTCGCTGTTGGCAATGGACTGGAGGATAGCTACCGCGTCACCGACAGTTACCTTGCCGTCTACGTTCGCGTCGCCATAGAGTATATCATCGCTGCCAGCGGAGACAGTAGTACCGCCATCAGAGGTGGTCGACGTCGGGTCGGACTGGCGAAAGGAAGTAGTCGTTGTCTGCGTTGTTGAAGCAGTCGTAGTTGTTGTTGTAGTCACAGTTGTTGTGGTAGTAGTGGACTGTGTCGGAACAGGATCCGTGCCTGCGCCGCCCTGTCCTGTTCTCTCGGGAACGTAGTCGGACTTGGTGGGAACAGTGCCGTCGGGCTCCTCGCCCCATACAAGCACGCCGTTTACGTACATCGGGATATGCTTGTTCAGTGAATCAGCCTTCTTGAGGTCTGTAGCGTCCTCGAGTCCCTCGTACGACCAGTCGTTGGAGGTATCCCACGCGCCTGCTGTGGAGTTGCCGTTTACAGCGTCGGGGATAGATACACGGAACTGTACCTCGTCGCGGTGCTCGGACTGACCCGTAGGCATGATAGCTCTGCCGTCCTCGAACTTGATGCTCGCGTAGTAAACGTTGCCGTCGTACTGATAAGGACCTGTTACCGTAGCGTAGCCCTGCTCGCCCGCGCTGTACTGCTGGGACTTGCCCTCTACTTTGATATCGTCAACAGAGAGACCCTTCTCGAGCACCTCGGAGATGTCGAAGTAGTATCTGAACTCGATGTCCTTGGCAACTCTTGCGGGCCATGCTGTGTGGTTCATAGCCCACGCCTTGACCTCGGTGTAGGAAGTGCCTGCCGTACCGTTGATGACAGCAGCGACCTCCCACTCAGCCCACTTGGGAGTCTCCTGAACGGGGAAGTTTGCAAGGGGAGTTCCGCCGTAGTCGTTGATGAGTGCGCAGAGGCAAGCTGTGTAGCCTGCGTTGTAGTCGATAGCGACCTCAGAGTACTGGTAGTCGCTTACGCCTATCTTGTCCATATCGTAGCTGCCGCTCTGGTCGGGACCGCCGATGAGCGCGCCGTAGAGAGTATGTGCATACTCGGTCTGCCAGCCCTCGTCGCCGCCTGACGCCTTGCCGAGGTCATTCCAGTGGTCATCGTGGATACCCGAAGCAGTTCTGTGGTGAACAGCGGTCGGGTTCTTCTCGCCCATACCGAGGACGTAGCTGAGGTCGAGAGCGTTGTCGCCGAAGCAGTAATTCATCTGACCCTCAGCCCAGCTCTTATACTTCGCGGAGAGTGCCGCATCGTCCTTGAAGATGGTATCGCTTGCGAGCTCGGCGAGCCATGCAGTAGTAGTCGCATGACGGAGGCAGCCCCAGTTGAAGAGCCATGCGAGACCGTCGGGCGTGTAGTTTATCTTCTTGCCGCCGTAGCCGTTGGGACCCCAGTAATCGAGGTGATGAGCAACGTGGTCTATCCACTCCTGCTCGCCCGTTATCTGTGCATAGAGGAAAGCCGCTGCCTGAGAGGTATCGTCCCAGCAGAGACCCCATGTGTACTTTCTGTCAGTGGACTGGTTCTCGAGCGGGAACTCGGGGATATAGTCCTTCTTCACGATGTCGAGGTACTTCTCGTCGCCTGTTGCCTTATAGAGCCAGCAAGCCGCGTACATACAGTCGTCCACCCATGAAGTCGTGGGATAGAAGCTCTTCTGCGCGCCCTGGTCCTCGTTGCTTCTTGTAGCGTTAGCCGAGTCGAAGAGGCTCTTTGCGTGCTTTAAGTAGTTCTCGTCCTTGAAAATGATGTAGCCCTCTGCGAGTGCCGCCGCGGAGAGCGCGAGACAGCTCGAATCCGAGATAGTGTCATACGGACGCTCCCAGTCGCCTGTCTTGAGGTGATGCTTGCGGAGGTATACCTCTGCGCTGCACCATACGACGTGGTCGTCGTTATCGCCGATAGTACCTATCATCTTGCCGCCGCCAACGTCGCAGTTGAGGACGTAGTCGAGCCCCCACTTGAGGTTGTTCTTGTACGACTCGCCGAGACCTGCCTTGTCAACGGCGTCCTTGTACTCGATGTAGCCCCATGCCAGCATCGAAGCGGAATACGCGTTCGTCAGCGTGAACTTGTAGTGGTCGCCCGCGTCGTACCAGCCGCCGGGCACCTTGTCGGTGTCCTTGCCGTCCTCGTCGACCATCGAGTCAGACCTCCACGGAACGTCGTTCCAATCGGGGAGCGAGCCCGACTGCTGCACCTCGTAGAAGAACATCGACTTCTGCAAGGCTTCCGCGTAGTTGTACTTGCTGCCCGCGGCGTCGACTGTCGGGACGGAGGTCAGCATAGTAGCCGACATCGTCATAGCCGAGACCGCAGACACGATCTTCTTGATTTTCATTAGATTACCCCTCTCTGTTTTTTGGCGCAGACTGACCGCGCCTATACACTTTAACTATACAATATTTATACAGATTTGTCAAGAAAAAAATCGTGCGTGACAAATAACGCCGCGCACTAACTGTCACGCTCATACGAAAGTATCACGGGAACCTACTGGGTGAAAACCTTTCTGAAGAAAGGTTTTCACCCAGACCCCCTTTCCAAAGACTTTTAGCCCAAATTTTTGCCCCATAGGGTACTCCCGATAGAACAGCAAAGCGCAGGTTCTTTCGTTTTTTTGAGCACCCTATGGGGCAAAAATTTAAGTTGGAAGTTTTCGGAGAGGAGCTTGAGAAGGAACCCTTTTTCATAAGGGTTTCCCTCAATAAGTCCTCGTACCACTTCTGTATGAGCGCGACAGTTAAGGCTGTCCGCTATTTTTTCAGTTTGCAGTTCTCGAGCAAAACGTACTGTCCGTCCTCGAGGGTGATCTCGTCCTCCTCGTCGGCGTAACCGTAAAGCAGCAAAGGCTCCGTTCCGCCGTCCATAAAGCCCTCGATACTGTCGTATACCTCGTATCTTCCCATGCCCTCGTAGGTGGTCTCGGCGAGGTCATACGTCCCTGCCTTTACGTCTCTGCCGACGATGAAGGCTCCCGAGCTGCCGAACGGGTCGGGCTTGATGAGCCCGCCGTCTGCGGGGTAGATATCGGCGTGGGAGGAGCTGATATGCTGTCCCTCGCTGAGCTCCACATACATCGTATTCTGGAACCAGTCGGAGATGACAGTATCGTCGCCCTCCGTGACCTCAACGAGGAATTCGGGCTCGTATATCTCGCCATCCTCCGCCATTTCGCGGTAGAACTCGAGCGTATCGTCGTCCACAGCCACTATGTACAAGCCCGCGGGTATGTTCCTCCCGACGGTATAGGAACCCGACTCATAGACCGACGCAGCAGTGCTGACCTCGGTGGAGCTTTCCATCTTCGGCGCGGTGGTAGTGGCAGCAGTAACAGGAGGCGCCGTCGTTTCGGCGACGGAGGTGCTCCTGCTTGAGGAGCTCGCCCTGCTGCTGCGGTTCATCGTGAGCTTATTCGTCGCGAAGATAGTCCACACAAGCAGCGCCACAACGAACAGCGCACACCCGATGAGCAGAATATACGCGGGGTGGATACCGCCCTCGCTCTTGGGTTCGGGTATCTCGTCGACCCGCTCGGGCTCGGGCTCGCCGTTGTGGAGGTAGCTCCTATAGTCGGGAACGGGTCTCGGCTCGGGCTTGGGCGGCTCCTCGGCGACAGGCTGCGGCTCGGGGACAGGCACGACCCGCTCTGCCGCCTCCGCGGCATTATCGCCGACCGTCTCCGTGACCTCTTCCGCCGCTTTTTCGGCTTCGGCAGCCTTCTCCGCGACCGCCTCCGCGGGCTTGACCTGCACCGCCTCGGGAGCGGCTGCCCCCGCAAGCTCGGGCGGTATCTTTATCTCGGGCTGTCTCCTGCCGCACGCACGGCAGAATCTCGCGTCAATGCTTATCCTTGCGCCGCACTCGACGCAGAACTTTCCGTCCATGATCTCACTCCCTCTTGTAACAGAAAAGGCTGCACCTTGCGGCACAGCCTTGAAATTACCGATTATTCAGCGTCGTTCTCGGCAGGAGCTTCCTCCGCCTCAGCTTCCTCTGCGGGAGCCTCTTCTGTCTCAGCTTCCTCGTCGGCTGCGTCCTCAGCGTCCTCAAGGAGAGCGCGTATCGAGATGCTTATTCTCTTTGACTCTGTATCGATATCAATGATCTTAACGTCAACAACATCGCCCACTGTGAGGATGTCCTTTACGTTCTCGACCTTCCTGTCAGCGATCTGCGAGATGTGGATAAGACCGTCAACGCCGTCGATGATCTGAGCGAATGCACCGAAGCTTGTGATGGAAACGATAGTAGCCTTAACAACATCGCCTACATTGTACTTCGAGAGGAATACCTCCCAGGGATTGTCCTCTGCCTTCTTGAAGCCGAGGGAAATGCGGTTCTCCTCGCGGTTGAGGTCCTTGATGTAAACCTCGATAGTATCGCCAACGTTTACGACCTCGCTCGGGTGCTTGATGCGCTTCCATGAGAGCTCGGAGATATGTACCATACCGTCGATACCGCCGAGGTCAACGAATGCGCCGAAGCTTGTGAGGGACTTTACCTTGCCTGTGAATGTCTGACCTACCTCGGCAGACTCCCAGAACTTAGCTCTTGCCTCTTCCTTCTTAGCGCTGTCAACGTCCTTGATAGAGCCGACTGCTCTCTTCTTGCCGCCCTCTTCAACTTCCTTGATCTTGAACTGGACCTTCTGCTTGTTGAGCTGCTCGAGATCGGTACCTCTTGCGAGACCTGTCTGTGAAGCGGGGATAAATACTCTTACGCCGAGGTAGTTTACGATAACGCCCTTGTTTACGATACGTGTAACCGTACCCTCAAGAACGGTGCCGTCCTCCTTAGCCTTGACGATGGTGTCATAGCCTGCCTGCTCGTCTACCTTTCTCTTGGAAAGAGCAGCAGTACCCTCAGCGTCGTTCACCTTGACAACGATGAGGTCGATCTCGTCTCCTACGGAAACGATGTCCTCGGGCTTCTTTGTCGGATCGTCCGTGAGATCCTCGAGCTTAACGTAGCCTGTGTGCTTTGTACCGAGGTCTACTGTTATTTCAGCGTTGTCAACACCGACAACGATACCCTTGACTTTCTCTCCTGTATGTATTTTTTTGAATGATTCGTCGAGCGCCTGAGCGAAATCGATCTCCTCATCCGAGTTTGCTGTGAGATTTACATTCTCTGTCATAGTGGTTTGTACCTCCTTGATTATATATGCGGGAGTCGAAGCACCTGCTGTGATGCCTATCCTGCCCGCACAGGGCAGCTTCAAAGATGAAAGCTCGTCCGAATTTTCTATGTGATACGTCTTGCAGTACCTGCTGCACACCTCGTACAGCTTAACGGTATTTGAGCTGTGCCTTCCTCCTACGACGATCATAATGTCAGAGCTTTTAGCAAGCTCAGCCGCATCTGACTGTCTTGTATCGGTCGCATTGCAGATAGTATCGAATATAACAATATCGGGATCGTCTTTGGGGATCACCTTTAAACACTCTTCCCATACTACTATATTATACGTTGTTTGCGCGACAAATGCAAGCTTTTTTCCCAAAAAATTATCATTTTTTTCAAAAAGGTGTTTTAGCTCAAAGTTATCCTTGAACACATAATAATTTTGGTCACAATGCCCAATGATGCCCTGTATCTCGGGATGATTGACGTCTCCCGCGATGAGGATAAGGTAGCCCTCCTTGGTTTTTTCGGCTACTATACGGTGGATTTTCGACACGAACGGGCAGGTAGCGTCGAGCATACGGTTGCCCTTCGCCTCTATCTGCTCGTAGACGTCCCTGCCGACTCCGTGCGAGCGGATAACGACCGTCTCATCGGGGGCGAGCTCGTCTACCGAGTCGATGACCCTCGCACCGCGCGACTTCATATCGTCGACGACGTCCTGATTGTGTATTATCGGTCCCAATGTAGCTACCTTCGAGTTCTGCTCGAGCTCGTTGTACACCATTTTTACGGCTCTGTCAACGCCGAAGCAGAAGCCCGCCGACTCCGCAACTGTTACCTCACGCATTGTCCTTCTCCTCCTTGACCTTTTGCTCGGCAGCTCCCTCGACGAGCTCCTTTATGTCCGCCATATAGCGGTTTTTCAGCTTCACGAGCTGGCGCGGGTTCGGCTCGTCCGCGGGCTCGACATAGTCCTTCGGGTCGATGGGCTTGCCGTACTTCACCGTCACCCTCGTGCGGAATTTCAGCTTCTCTCCGAAGACGATACCCACGGGGACTATGCGCTTGTCAGCCTTGGCGGCGATGAGCGCCGCGCCCGCGTGTCCCTTGCCGACCTTCCCGTCCTTGGAGCGCGTCCCCTCGGGGAATATCATCAGGCTGCGTCCGCTGTTCAGGCGCTCGACGGCGGTGTCGATGACGCCCATATCACCCTTTCCGCGGGCAACGGGAAAGGCTCCGAGAGTGCGTATCAGCCACGCGAACAGCTTCTTCTCGAAGAGCTCCTCCTTCGCCATGAAGGCGTACTTGCCGACAGCTCCCGCACCGATGAGCGGCGGGTCTGCGTTGGAGCGGTGGTTCGAGGCGTAGATGACCTGCTC
>JAUMVH010000091.1:3786-10425 GCA_030530245.1 Ruminococcus sp. | reverse complement strand
TGAGTATGCTCTCGAGCGTGATGGGGAACTTCTCCATTACCTTGTCTATCATTTCCTTCGAGCAGGCTTTCCTTATCTCGCAGGATTTGAGGCAGAGCCCCTCGAGTCTGTCGGGCTTCTGCGGAGCGTAGCAGAGAATATGTACCTTGCTGTTTCTGTCCTTGTCCCAAGCGGAGAGCTCGACGCCGTGGAGTATCTTCACTCCCTCGCGCTGTCCGAGCACATCTGCCCTTGAAAACGAAGCCATGGTGTCGTGATCGGTGATAGACAAGCAGTCTATACCCGTGCGTTTCGCCTGTGAGATGATGTCCTCTATACCGAGCGAGCCGTCAGACAGCTTGGTATGACAGTGCAGATCGCAGATCATTGATCAAACCTCTTTTCGTGCCGCAGTAAAAGCTCCCGCGGCAGACGTAATATATACTGCATTATATGAAGATGTCAAAACAATAAGAAGTACATACAGCGATAATAATTATATCATATCTTCCGACAAATTTCAAGTATTTTAGTGCAATTTTTTCTGCTGTGCGGCTTGAATTATCTGCCAGCCCGACGATTATGGCTATATTCCGTCATTGCAGTGCCGAGTAGAGCTCGCCCTTCCTGAAGCCCGTCTCCTTCGCGACGGCTTTGCAGGCGTCGGTGGGCTTCTCGCCCATCTCTATCAGCTTCCTCACCTGCTCAAGCGCCTGCTCGAGCGTGACCTCTCCGCCCTCCGAGCTGCTGCCCTCGACCACGAGCACGTACTCGCCGCGCGGCTCGGTCTCGGTGTAGATGCGTACCGCCTCCCCGAGCGTGAGGCGCAGAGTCTCCTCGTGGAGCTTCGTTATCTCGCGGCATATCGAGATATGTCTGTCCGCGCCGAAGAAGTCGGCGAGGTCGGCGAGCGTGGTGCGGAGCTTGTGCGGAGCCTCGTAGAATATCATCGCTCCCGTCTCGCTGCGGAGCTGCTCAAGCTGCTCCGTGCGCTCCTTCTTGTTCACCGAGAGGAAGCCCTCGAACGTGAACCTGCTCAGGTGCATACCCGAAAGTGCCGCCGCAGTCACTACCGCCGACGGACCGGGCACCGCCCTCACGTCTATACCGTTATCGTATGCGAGCCGCACGAGCACCTCCCCGGGGTCGGATATGCACGGCATACCCGCGTCGGTCACGACTCCGCAGTCCTCGCCCGCGAGTATACGGTCGATGATGTGCTGAGCCTCCGCGCGGGAGCTGTGCTGGTGGAAGCT
This sequence comes from Ruminococcus sp., assembly GCA_030530245.1. Lineage (GTDB taxonomy): Bacteria > Bacillota > Clostridia > Oscillospirales > Ruminococcaceae > Ruminococcus. The sequence goes on along the minus strand of JAUMVH010000091.1, from coordinate 9,190 downwards.
CACGAGCTCGTTCTTTATCTCGTATCGGGTGAGGAGCTTCAGCGTCACGCGCGTGTCCTCCGCGCAGATGAAGCCGACCTCTGCGAGCATTCGCAGCTGACGGAGCGTGATGTCCTCCATATTCCCTATCGGCGTACCGATGATGTAAAGCGTACCGCTCATTCCTGCTCCTTTCCCGTGGCGTATATGCGTTTGAGCTCGTCCGTGAAGCCGTCGCCGCTGCGGATATACAGCTGCGGCTCTATCTTCATGAACGGCTTCGAGCCCTTCTTGCCCTCGATAAGGAAGAGCCACGGCGCCTCGTCCGCGTTCTTCGATACCATTCGCAGGCGCTTGGGCTCTATATTGTGCGACTTCATCGCGTACATCACGTCGCTGAGCCGCTCGGGACGGTTGCACACGCACAGTCTGCCGCCGAATTTCAGCAGCTTCTCCGCCGCCGCGCAGACGTCGTCGATCGTGCACAGTATCTCGTGACGGGCTATCCTCTGAGCCGTTATCGCGCTCTGGAAGCCCGCATTGTCCGCCTTATACGGCGGGTTGCAGGTCACGAGGTCGAGCTGCCCGAGAGGCGCGCCCTCCCACAGCTCTTTGAGGTCGGCGCATACGGGGACTATCCCCGCCGTTTCGCTGCGCTCCATGCCGAGTCGGAGCTGCTCTATCGCGCCCTCCTGTATGTCGACGGCGTAGGTGACCTGCGGCGGGCGGTGCTTCTGCATTATCAGCGGGATTATACCGCAGCCCGTGCCGAGGTCGCACGCCTTGTCCTTGGCGCGGTAGAGCGAGAAGTCCGCGAGCAGGAAGGCGTCCGTGCCGAAGCGGTGGTCGCTGCTGGCGCAGACGTATATTTTATCGGTGAGTTTTTCGTATTTGTAGTCCATATCGTTTCCTTGTCTTTGTTATTGCTATAAATCAGGATTATTGTATTTTTTGAAGTTCTTTTGCCTTGAAATCCTGAATATGTCCACATTCCTTACAGCAATAGCATACAATAGAGCTTCTTTTGGGTTTGAGCTTGTTTATCTCGCCATTAGGATAGAAAAACATACCATGCATAGACGCTATTACGCCCTCAATCAGCTCACCGCCGCACTTTTCACATCTTTCATTCATAAAAAAGTACCACCTTATCTTAAACTAAACTCCGATTTATATCAGTATCTTAATTTCAAATCCGCCGTCCCTGCGATAATTCCGAATTCCGCACTCCGAATTCCGAATTAAACTATCGTTCCTCCACCGACGACGATGTCCCCGTCGTAGAGGACTACCGCCTGCCCGCTCGTTAACGCGCGCTGCGGCTCGTCGAATTCGACCATATACCGCCCGTCCCCGAGGTACGAGACCGTAGCGGGCTGCTCGTGCTGGCTGTACCTCGTCTTCGCGGTGACGCGCATGGGAGCGTCGAGCTCCGCGACCGAGATGAGGTTGAAATCGTCCGCGATGAGTGCTTGCGTGTACAGGTCAGACTCGTCGCCGAGCGTGACCGTGTTCGCCCGCACGTCCTTGCGTACTACATACGCGGGCTTGCCGAGCGATATACCGAGGTGCTTGCGCTGACCCACGGTGTAGCATATCACGCCCCTGTGCTCGCCGAGGACTTTGCCGTCCATGTCGATGTAGTCGCCGCGCTCGGGCTCTATCCCCTTGAAGCGGCTGATGAAGCCCGCGTAGTCGCCGTCGGGCACGAAGCAGATGTCCTGACTGTCTGGTTTGCGGGAGTTCACGAGCCCCGCCGCCTCCGCAAGAGCGCGCACCTGCGGCTTCTCGAGCGTTCCGAGCGGGAACAGCGTATGCGCGAGCTGGTCCTGCGTGAGCGAATACAGCACGTAGGTCTGGTCCTTGCTGCGGTCGGCGGGACGCTTCAAAAGGTAGCGTCCGCGCTCCCCGTCGTACTCTATCGCGGCGTAGTGTCCCGTCGCGATATAGTCGTAGCCGAGCTCCCGCGCACGTCTGAGCATGGCGTCGAACTTGACGTGGCGGTTGCACTCTATGCACGGATTCGGCGTCCTGCCGCTGATGTAGCTCTGCGCGAACTGCTCCATAACGTGCTCGCGGAAGCAGTCCTTGAAATTGAACACGAGGTGCTCGAAGCCGAGCTTCCTCGCGACATCGCGCGCATCGAGCACGTCCGAGAGCGCACAGCAGGTCTTGCCCTCCTTTACGGCGTCCGAGACGTCTTCGTCGCCGAAGAGCTTGAGTGTCACGCCCGTGACCTCATACCCGCGCTCCCGCAGGAGCATCGCCGCGACGGAGCTGTCGACTCCGCCGCTCATTCCAACCATTACCTTACTCATTGTCCTTATCCTCAAAAAGCGAGCGCAGCTCCCCGAGCTCCGTGAAGCCGTAAGAAGCCGCCGCCTTTATTTCGTCCCATTCGTCGGCGGCAGTCTCATCGAAGAGCGCCGCCGTAATGAATCCCGCGTTTTTCGCCGTCTCTATGCAGTGCAGCGAATCATCGACCACGAGCGTTTCAGCGGGCGATGTGCCGAGAAGCTCCGCCGCGCCGAGAAAGATGTCCGGGAAGCCCTTGCCGTTCGGGTACTCCCTGTCAGTGAGCAGGAACGCCATGCCGTCGAGCACGCCGCACCGCCTCAGCGCCGCTGTCGCGAGCTCCCTGTATGTAGCGGTCGCGACTCCGTAGGGTATGCCCCTCACGCGAAGGAAGCCGAGGAGCTCCGCCGCGCCCTTTTTCAGCGGGATATGCTGCTCGTACTCCTCGCACGCGAGCTCCTCTATGCGGCGTATGACCTGCTCGGGCGTCATACCGAGCCCGAACTCGTCTATCATATACTGAGCAGCCGTATCTATCGTCATCTGCTTTATCTTCCACGATATGCCCTCAGGCGGGTCGGTCACGCCGTTTTCCGCGAGAAATCGGCGGTCGATGTCGAACCACATCCCCATGGAATCGAGCAGTGTGCCGTCAAGGTCGAAAATTATGCCCTTTATCAAGTTTTTGCCTCCGTAGTTTTTGATGTTGAGGGTTCGATCGCGGGCTCGGGTTCGGGCAGAGCCTCAGTCACGGGCTCTCTGTCCTCGGGATAGTTCTTCCTCATCCACACCGTATCCTCCTTGGTGAAGTAGCGGTTCTCGTCGAGCCACGCCTTCTTCTCGTCCTCGGTGGTGTAGTCGACTCCCGCCGACTCCTCGTTTCCGCAGAGCACCACCGCCTGCTTATCCATGCTCGAATATATGCGCTCGAAGCGGGCGATATCGTACTTCCTGTTGCCCACGAGCGGGTCGGCGACGTGCACTACCTTCTCCTCATAGTCAAAGCCGTATATGACGACGCAGTGCTGCATGGGATTGAAGTAGAAATCCTCCCCGTCCCCGAGCCTGAACTCGAACTGCTTGCGGGTCTCCGCCTGATTTATGGTAGTCCATATCACGGCGGGTCTGCCCTGCTCAATATTGTAGTATACGTCCCTCATCGGACTCCCCGTGAGGTCGACCGCGTACCAGTCCGAGCCGATATACTCGAAGTAGTCGTTCGCCGTCTTCACGATCACAGGCGCATTGCAGCCGAAGCCGTCATTGTGGTGGGGATCGCCGATATACGCCTCGTTCATCGAGTAGTAGCCTATCCGATCGTTCGGCATGAAGATGTCCGCAAGCTCCACCTTGTCCGCACCAAAGCCGTAGAAATTGAGCAGCTCCGTCAGCGCAGTTATCTCGCAGCCTGTCGGCAGCTCGGGCTTCTGCATGACCGTATCGAGGTATATCGCGAACTTCGTCCCGACCTCGTAGTCATCGGGACATTTTACCACTACCGATATCGGCAGCGGCGCTCCCGACGGCAGCGTGGACGGCTGCGTCTCTGCCTCGGTGGTCGGCTCGGCAGTGGTCGGCGGCTCCGTTGCCGTTGTCACGGCGGCGGTCGAGCCCTGCACGACGTTGTTGCCCTCGAGCCGCAGGGTACGTCCGCTGCCGCACGAGGAAGTTCCCGCCGCGAATAACACCGCGGCAGCTATTGCACACATTCTCTTTCCCATTATAAGATCACTCCAGGTCGATCGCGATCTTCGCCCTGTAGTCGTCAGCGGCGGAGGTCACGGTGTCGAGTGCAAGACCGTATATGTCCGAGGCTCTTCCCTCAAGCTCGGCGAAACGCCTTGTCACCCTGTTCTTCTGTGAGAGCTTTGCGAGCGACGAGCCGAACGGTATCACCGCCCTTCCCTTTGCCGCCGCGAGTATTTCCCTTCCCCTGTCGTTGAATGCAAGTATCCTGCCGTAGGGCGGCATATGCGTCATGTCCTCGCGTGTTATCCCTATCAGCAGCGAGAGCATTATCCGCTTGATACGTGCCATCGTGTATCTTTTTGTCTTGACGGTGCCGAACAGCTCCTCGAGCGAGCCCGCCATCCGTGCGCCGTATATCCTGTTTTCAAGTCCCTGCGCGATGTCGCTTATCTGTGCTATTTCCTCGGGTGAAGCCATTCTCAGCTTGTAGAGCATCACCCGCTCGAGCCGCTCGAGCTTCGCGATACCGCCCTTCTGTGCGGCTTCACCGACCGCCTTTGCCCACAGCTCGGGCATTATCTCCGCGAGCTCGGACTCTCCCGCGCCCGCGAGTATGCGCTCGCGGATATAGGAGGCGCTCGCCTTGCCGTCCGTGACCGCGCCGCTGTCGTGGGAGGCTCCCTCGCGCTTCACGGTGAACGGCACCATCGCCGAGCGGAAGCTCTTCAGCGCCCGCAGGTACTCTATCGCGAGGGTGTTGTTCGGCTCGGAGACTATCGCCGCCGCGTTCGGGTAAACGCCGCTCAGCACCGAGGTCAGCGCCCTCGGGTATGTGTAGCCCTTTTCCATGATGTCGTTTATGTCAGAGGCGCGCGTGGACGCTACCTCGTCGACCATTTCGAGCGCGCGGGACAGCTTTTCAACGTCGCCGCACTCGCTCCCGAATGAGAGCTCGTCGACGGCTCCGAGGCTGTTGAGGAGCCATACTGCTCCCGCGGCGAAATTCTCCGCAGACGAGAGGCTGAACTGCACGGGCAGCTCGATTACGAGGTCGACGCCCGATCTCACCGCGAGCCGCGCACGCGCCAGCTTATCCATTATCGCGACGTCGCCGCGCTGGACGAAGCTTCCGCTCATAACGGAGACGATGTGGGTCGCGCCGTTTTTCCTTGTTTCGTTTATGTGGTACAGGTGACCGTTATGGAACGGGTTGTACTCGCATATCAGACCGCTGACTTTCATATCCCACCTCACTGCATAATTAGTCTATTATATTATGCCTTAAAAACTCGGATTTGTCAATACCACCAGAGACGCTGTCTCTGGACTCTGGTCAAGGCTCTGCCTTGACAATCCGCCAAGGGCTCTGCCCGTGGAACCTGGCGGGGGGGCGGCGCGGGGCCCCCCACCCCCCCGCCGCCGGGCAGCCCCCCGGCGGCGC
>JAUMVH010000091.1:0-3776 GCA_030530245.1 Ruminococcus sp. | reverse complement strand
CCAGACCCCATCGGGGCTCTGCCCCGAACCCCGCAGGGGAACGCAGTTCCCCTGACCCCGTATTCGCGCCGCGCTCGCAAGCTCGCTTACCTGTACAAGCCGTCAGTTTACCGCCGCGAGCCATAGGAATAATACTTGTAGGGGCGCACAGTGTGCGCCATCTAATTCTTGCCTCTGACTTCTTGCTTCTTTTTTGCACAGCAAAAAAACAGGACACCTGTTATGGTGTCCTGCTCTAATGTCATTTACTTGGAGATGAGCTCGAGTGTGTCTCTCGCGATGAGGAGCTCCTCGTTCGTGGGAACTATCCATACCTCTATCTTGGAATCGGGTGTGGAGAGCTTCGTGAGCTTGCCTCTTACGGAGCGGTTGAGCTCCTTGTCTATCTTGATCCCGAAGTAGTCCATATCGGTGCATACGCCCTCGCGAACTTCCCATGAGTTCTCGCCGATACCGCCTGTGAAGAGGATAGCGTCGAGACCGTTCATAGCCGCCGCATATGAGCCGATGTACTTCTTTATCTCGTACACGAGCATATCGGAAACGAGCTGAGCTCTCTCGTTGCCCTCGTTAGCTGCGGACTGTACGTCGCGGTTATCCGAGCCTACGCCCGATACTCCGAGGATGCCCGACTTCTTGTTCATGTACTCGCTCATCTGTGAGGGAGTGAAGCCGTGCTTGTCCGCTACGAAGGTAACAGCGGAGGGGTCAACAGAGCCTGTACGTGTACCCATAACGACGCCGTCGAGAGGAGTGAAGCCCATTGAAGTATCAACGGACTTGCCGCCGTCAACAGCTGTGATGGACGAGCCGTTGCCAAGGTGGCAGGAAACTATCTTGAGGTCCTTGACGTCCTTGCCCATAGCCTTTGCGAGAGCCTTGGACACGAAGCGGTGAGAGGTTCCGTGGAAGCCGTACTTTCTTACGTGGTAGTTCTCGTAGTCCTCGTAGGGAAGACCGAACATGAACGCCTTTGCGGGCATTGTCTGGTGGAAGGCTGTATCGAATACAACTACCTGAGGTACGTTTGCGGGGATAACGCTCTTGCAGGCACGGAGTGCGAGTGCGTGAGCGTGGTTGTGTACGGGAGCGAGCTCGCGGAGCTCGTCTATCTTGTCGATGACCTCGTCAGTAACGAGCACGGACTTGTCGAATACGTCAGCGCCCTGTACTATACGGTGACCTACAGCGGATATCTCGTCCATGCTGTCGATTACCTTTGCGTCGCTCTTTGTGAGAGCCTCAACGAGCTTCATGAAAGCCTCGGTGTGGGTGGGGAAAGCGCAGTCCTCGTCGAGAGTCCTGCCGTCGGCAGCCTTGTGCGCGATATGACCGTCGATACCGATACGGTCGCAGTTGCCCTTTGCGAGTACGCTCTCATCGTCCATATTGATGAGCTGGTACTTGAGTGAGGAGCTTCCTGCGTTAACAACTAAGATTATCATAATGCAGATTCCTTTCAGAAAAATATTTTGCGTATGATATTATACCACAAATTTCCTCACATTGCAACAGGATAGGAGTTTTATTTATGATTTAACCAATTCAACACAAACGTAGGGGCGCATTCCGTGCGCCCGCGAGCTTATTCCGAACTCTCGGGCGAGCGGAACTCGCCCTTACATACCCGGTTTCTATTCACTTAAAGAGCGAAAAGCCTTTCTTCACGTACGGCTCGGACTCCGAGGACATCACCTTGTAGCCGTCCTTTTCGATAGCGGCTTTGAGCTTGTCCACGTCTATCGGCTCCTCCGAGATTATCTCCGTCGTGCCCTTCTTATGCGAGGACTCGACCTTCTTCACTGCGAAATTGTTGCGTACCGTGTCGTTGACGTGCGCCTCGCAGTGTCCGCACATCATGCCGTCTATCTTCAATGTAGTTTTTGTCATGGTGAACACCTCCGTGTTATTATTATATAACAAACTGTCATGTTTGTCAAGGAAGCTCTCTATCTTGACAAAATGCCAATGCTGTGATATAGTATTCTCAACCGCAAAACTGCGGTGATTTGCTGAAAAGGAGGCGTTCACGATGATGATGTTCCTGCGTTTAAGAAATATCTGACAGCATGAAGCTTTAAAATAGTTTCATGCTTATCCGAACACAAGAAAGCTAAACTATTTTTAAAGGAGAAAAGTCATGATGTTTCAGGATAATGTACTAAAAAACTATTTAAAGAACGTTTACTTCATCGCAGGCACACCGTGCGGCGGCAAGACTTCTGCTTCAAATGCTCTCGGGGAGAGATACGGCATTCCCGTATATAATGCCGACGAAATGTTTCCCATTCATCAGAGCAGGTCTGACGCGGTATTTCAGCCAAATATGAACAGGAGCTTCACAAGTGCCGACGAATTCTTCGGACGGACTGTCGATGAATACGTAAACTGGCTCATAAACAACACGAGGGAGCAGCTTGATTTTGTGCTGCTCGACCTTGTACGCCTCTCGCAGAGCGGCAGGGTGATATGCGACTGTCACCTCACTCCCGAGCAGGCAGAGGCTATATCCGACGTGTCAAGGGTCGCTTTTCTTATAAAAGAGCCAATAAACATCGCCGAAGAATACTGCTCACGCCCTGATCACAAGGATTTCAGGGACTATGTTTACAGTGCCTCAGCTCCCGAAACGGCAAAGGCAGTTTGCAGCGAAGCTCTGTATAGACTCAACATCGGCTTGTACGAAAGTGCGAGAAGCGGAAAGTGGTGCTTCATCGACCGCGCCGACGGGCTCTCGCTTGAAGAGACAGTCAGCCGTTTAGGCACGCATTTCGGCTTCAGCAAGACAAAGGAAGTCACTGTCGTTAAAGTAGAGAAGGGCTCGGCTCTCGCGGAGGAGCTCGTGCGATTTATCGAGAACTGCTCGTGGGAAGAAGTAAAGGAGCATAACGCCGTAATGGTGAGAAACTGGGACTTCGCCGAGAATGAGGCTGTTTTCGCGGCAGTTGCTGACGGCAGGATAGTCGGCACGGCTACGCTGATGAACACCGACTATTACCCGCTCCCCGAAATATATCCGTGGGTATCGGGCGTATTCGTTGACGAGGAATACCGAGGCAACAGGATAAGCCAAAAGCTCATAGACTTTGCGAACAAAGCCGCGGGAGAGCTCGGCTACGAGAGGACCTATATCCCTACACCGTATATCGGGCTCTACGAGCGCTTCGGCTACCGATATCTGCGCGACATAGTCAACTACGGCGGCGAGACCGACCACCTGTACGTGAAGGAAATATAACGAAAAAGAGCTCCGAGGAGCTCTTTTTTTACGGGTATAACTGTTCCACGTGGAACAAATGTTCTTTCAGCTTGTGAAACCATACTCCCCTGCCCATTCGCAGATACGCTCCTTCATCCCCGCGATGTCGAGGATACCGTAAGCAAAGCCCTTCCGTACAAGCTCTGGCGGGACATATTGGTCGTACTTCTCGAACATCGGCACCTCATTCGGGTAGACGAGCTCGAGCGGGTCGAACTCCACCCTCGCCTCCTCCGCGAGTATGCGGAAGAACTCCTCGGGCTGCACCTTCATCGTGAACTGGATATAATACGGGCGTGCGGAGTCCATGCCGCGCAAGCCCAGTCTGTCGGCACATCGGAGCTTGAGGAAGCGCTCCATCGCGAAGAAAGCGTAAGTCCCCAGCCACGGGAACAGCGCCCACATATTCCCGCCGAGGCATATCAGCGGCGTTTCGGTCATGCCCGAATTGCGCGCGGACTGCCTCCCCTGCGCGAGACGGAGCACCGCGTTTTTCATCAGGTACGGGTAGCTCCTG